>JACDEA010000037.1:0-3982 GCA_013816725.1 Actinomycetota bacterium | reverse complement strand
CGCGGCCTCCGCCTTGAGCCAGCGTCGGGTCCTTCCCGCCGCCCCCGCCGCCCGTGGCCTCGCGCACCAGTGCTCCGGCCTCGGGCAACCCACTGTCGGGCGTGACCGCGGCGATGACCGCGACCTTGGCGCCGTCGGGCGAGCCCATCAGCACGACTCCTCGCATGCCCGGTTGATCGCGGATGCCGGTGGCCAGCTCGCGCAACTGGTCGGCGGGCACCTCGTCGATCCGCTCGACGACGACACCGTCGAGCGCTCGCGCCGCCAGTTCGCCGGCCCGGCCGCGCGCCGCCTGCCCGCGCAACGTCCGCACCTCGTCGGCCAGGGCGCGATGCGCCTGCTGCAATCGTTCGACGGCGGCCGGCAGCTCCTCGGGTTGTGCCTTGAGCAACTCGGCCGCTTGGCGTAGAAGCTCCTCGCGCTCCTTGACACGGGCCAGGGTGCCGGTGCCCGTCAAGGCGAAGATGCGCCGCATGTTGGAGCCGATCGAGCCCTCTGAAACGATCTGGATCGTGCCAATCGAACCCAGCGCGCCGACATGGGTACCGCCGCAAAGCTCGAGCGACCGGTCGCCGGCCTCCACGACGCGCACGTAGTCGCCGTACTTCTCGTCAAAGAAGGCTATGGCGCCGATCTCCTCGGCGTGGGCCTTGGTGGTTTCGTACGCCCGCACCGGGAGGTTGGCCAGCACCTCGGCGTTCACCAGCGATTGCGCGCGGTCGAGCTCGTCCATGGTGACGCCGGCGTGGTGACTGAAATCGAAGCGCAGGTACTCGGGCGCCACGAGCGAACCCTTTTGCTGCACGTGGGCGCCCAGCACCTCGCGGAGCGCCCAGTGAAGCAGGTGCGTGCCGGTGTGGTTGCGCCGGATGGCGTCGCGTCGTTCGCCGTCGATATTGGCCGTGGCGTCCTGACCGGTGGTGACGTCGCCCTCGACGGGCTCGACCAGGTGCCGGTGCAGACCGCTGATCGGTGCCGTCGTATCGAGGACGCGCACGGTTCCGGTGGCCGTCGTGATCGTGCCGGTGTCGCCCACCTGGCCGCCGCCCTCGGCATAGAACGGCGTACGGTCGAGGAACACCTCGAGCTGGCCGTCGTCGCCAACTGGCACCGCCGACACCACGCGGGCCGCCGACTCCTCCTCGGCGTACCCCGTGAACTCGGTCGGACCGAATTGCTCGAGGAGCTCGCGGTAGCGCGCCGCGCCGGCGTCGTCGGCGGTGACCGCTTTGCGGCTCTCGCGGGCGCGCTCGCGCTGCTGTTCCATCGCCGCGTTGAACCCTTCCATGTCGACCTGAACGCCCTGCTCCTCGGCGACCTCGCGCGTGATGTCGATGGGGAAGCCAAACGTGTCATGGAGCTGGAAGGCGGTGGCCCCCGAAATCGTCTTCCCCCCCGACGCCAACGCCTCGTCGAGAATGCGCGACCCGGTGGCCAGCGTCTCCCGGAATCGCTCCTCCTCGCGGGCCAGAACAGTGGTGATCCAGTCCTGGTTCTTGTGCAACTCGGGGTACCAGTCGCCCATCACGTCGACGGTCGCGACGACGAGGTCGGGCACGATCACCTTCTCGGCACCGAGCAGGTAGGCCCGGCGGACTGCTCGGCGGACGACGCTGCGCAGCACGTAGCCGCGCTCCTCGTTCGACGGCGTCACGCCGTCGTTCACGAGGAACACCATCGAGCGGGCGTGGTCGCCGATGACGCGCAGGCCGGTGTCGATCGCGTGGTCCCCCCCGTAGCGCCGATTCGTCAGTCGCTCGGCCGCGGCGACCAGCGGGCGTACGACGTCGGTGTCGAACACCGTCGGCGCGTCCTGCAACAGCATCACGAACCGCTCGAGCCCGCCGCCGGTGTCGATGATCTTCAGCGGGAGGTCGGCCAGCGAGCCGTCGTCCCGGCGCTCGTACTGCATGAAAACGAGGTTCCAGAACTCGACGTAACGGTCTTCACCACCATGGGCCGGGCCGCCGGCGTCGCCCCACTCGGGCCCGCAGTCCAAGAAGATCTCCGAACTCGGCCCGCACGGGCCGGTGTAGCCCATCTCCCAGAAGTTGTCCTTGCCCAGCCGCTGGATCCGGTCGCCGGGAACGCCGACGGCGTCGCGCCAGATCGCCTCGGCCTCGTCGTCGGTCTCGTGCACCGTTATCCAGAGGCGATCGCCGTCGAAGCCCGCCACCTCGGTGACGAATTCCCACGCCATCGGGATGGCGGTTTCCTTGAAGTAGTCGCCCAGGCTGAAGTTTCCGAGCATCTCGAAGAAGGTGAGGTGCCGGCGGGTGCGCCCCAACTCCTCGATGTCATTGTCCTTGCCGGACAGCCGCACGCACTTTTGGATCGATGTTGCTCGGGGCGGATCAGGCGGCGGCTCTTCGCCCAGTATCACCGGCAAGAACTGGTTCATCCCCGCGTTGGCCAGCATGGGCGCCTTGGGGTGGAGCGGGATCAGCCCGATGGACGGGTAGGGCTTGTGGCCGCGCTCGACGAAGTAGTCGGTGAACGCGGCGCGCAACCGGCGGGCTTCCATGGCCGAACCAATCTACGCGGCTCGGGCTAGGAGTCGGCTCCGAGTTCTTGGGCGACGCCGTGGCCGTTGGACTCGAGCTTGCGCCGCATGTCGCGCTCGTATTCCCGCATGGCGTCCCTGCCTTCGGCGACCGCGGCCCGCAACTCCTGGCCGAAGCCGCGCACCGCCTTGGCCACGTCGTCGGAAACCCGCCCGGGTGAGTAGCGCTCGACGGTCGATCGTACGAACCGCATCAGCCAGAACGACACGCCGAAGCCGAAGCCAGCGCCCACCATGAGCCAGAAAAGCCGCTTGAACATCAGCTGTCCGTGGTCTGGCCGCGGCGGAGGCGGCGAGCGGCGCGGGTCGTGCCCGCGCCGGCGGCAAAGGCCTTGATCACGGGTGTGGCCAGCGTGCGCGAAGTGGATTCCACGCGAGAAGAGATCCGGTCGGCCCGCTCGAGGAGGCCGTCGACGCGGTCGAGGTCGGCGTTGCGGCTGGCCACCTCGGTGCGCAACGCAGCCACGGTGGCGTCCAGATCGGTAACCGCTTTCTGCGCCCGGACGACCGAGCGGCTGAAGGCCAGCAGCGCGATGGCGAGCATCACGGCGAGGCCGATGGCGATGGCGCCGAGTATCTCCCCGGAGTTCACGCTTCGCCGTCCTCCGGTGTTCTCTTCAGGCGGTTCATCCGGTCCTTGATCTCTCGTTCCCGTCCGTGGTCCGACGGGCGGTAGTACACCCGGTCGGCGACTTCCGGCGGTCGGTACTCCTGGTCGAGCCAGCCGCGCGGATCGTCGTGAGGATACTCGTACCCGACTCCGTGGCCGAGCTTGCGCGCCTGCCACGGATGGGCGCTCTTGAGAGGGCCGGGAACGGGGCCGGCGGGTCGGTCGCGCACGTCGGCCTGGGCGCTCCACAGGCCGGTCGCCGAGCTGTTCGATTTGGGGGCGGTGGCCAGGTAGACGACGGCGTGGGCCAGGTTGAGTTGCGCCTCGGGAAGGCCCACGAACTCGACCGCCCGGGCGGCGGCGTCGGCGACTACCAAGGCAAGCGGATCGGCCATCCCCACGTCCTCGCTGGCCAAGATGACCATGCGCCGGGCGATGAACCGCGCGTCCTCCCCCGCCTCGAGCATGCGGGCCAGCCAGTAGAGCGAGGCGTCGGGGTCCGACCCGCGCATGCTCTTGATAAAGGCCGAGATCACGTCGTAGTGCTCGTCGCGCTCATAGCGGATGGCCCGGGTGCCGCGAGCGGCCTCGGCGTCGGCGAGGGTCACGTTCCCATCCGTGGCCAAGGCCAGCGCGACCTCCAGCGAGGTCAGCACGGCACGCCCGTCGCCCTCGGCCTGGTCGACGAGGTGGGCGAGCGCGTCTTCGTCGGCGGTCGCTCCTTCGGCGGCCAGCGCACGTTCGACGATCGTTCGCAGAGCGTCGGGATCGAGCGGCTGTAGTTGGAACAGCGACGACCGGCTCAGCAG
>JACDEA010000438.1 GCA_013816725.1 Actinomycetota bacterium | reverse complement strand
TCCGAACGCACGCTGCAGCGGCACTTCGCCGCCCGCGGGCTGACCCGGTCCCGGCCCGACGGGGCCGTGCCGACGGTCTTCGGCCGGTTCGAAGCCGAGGCGCCGAACGTCCGCTGGGTCGGTGACGCGCTGCACGGGCCCGTGGTGGCCGCCCGCAAGGCGATCCTCATCGCGTTCCTCGACGATCATTCGCGGGCGGTCGTCGCGGCGCGCTGGGGGTACGCCGAGAACGCCGTCGCGTTGCGCCAGACGCTGCGGGACGGGTTGGCCTCCCGTGGCTGCCCCGCGCAGGTGTACGTCGACAACGGGGCGATGTTCATCGACTCGGCGCTGCGCCGGGCCTGCGCGGTCCTCGGCGTGAAGCTGACCCACTCCCAACCCGGCCGGCCCGCCGGCAGAGGCAAGATCGAGAGGTTCTTCCGGACCGTCCGGGACCAGTTCCTCGTCGAGATCGCCGACGCCGGCGCGGCGGCCGCCACCGCGGTGGGAAGCCTGTCCGAGCTCAACGACCTGTTCACCGCATGGGTCGAGCAGGTCTACCACCAGCGCATCCACTCCGAGACCCAGGTGGCGCCGATGGCCCGGTTCCTGGCCGCCGGCCCGCCGGCCCCGACCCCCGCCGACCTGCTGGGCGAGGCGTTCCGGTGGGGCGAGTGGCGCACCGTCACCAAGACCGCGACGGTCAGCCTGCACGGCAATCTTTACGAGGTCGACCCGGCGCTGGCCGGGGCCCGGGTGGAGCTGGTCTTCGACCCGTTCGACCTGACCGACATGACCGTGCGGCACCACGACCGGCCCGCCGGGGCGGCCACCCCGTTCCAGGTCGGCCGGCACGTCCACCCCAAAGCCGTCGCCGATGCCCCACCACCGGCCGCCCCGACCGGCATCGACTACCTGAACCTGGTTCGGGACCGCCACCTCAGCTCTCTCGGCGAAAGGCTGCGCTACGCGCAGCTGGCCGACCCTGACGAGCCCCCCACACCGCCCGCCGGCCCCGCCCAGCCGGGCGAGCCCAGTCCCGACCCGCTGGACGCGGGCGCCGGCCGGCGGCCACCACCACCAGATGCCCACGGGCTGGGCTACGACACCGACCTGCTCGCCCTCGCTGACACCGACGCCTCGGCCTTCGCCGCGGCCCCGCCCGACCCGGAGCTGGAAGCAGAGCTCGCGGCCTTCGCCGCCATGGCCCACCGCGGCCCCACCACCGAGGTCCCCGACCCGGCCGACCTCGCCGACGACCCCGAGGAGCACCGATGACCCTGGACACGCTGTGCTCGTTCTACGGTTTCACCCGCACCCCGTTCCGCCGCGACCTCGCCCCCGCCATGCTGCACCGCCACGCCGGCCACGCCGAGGCCGTCGCCCGGATCCGCTGGTGCGTGACCGAGGCCGCGCTCGGGGTGTTCACCGGGGAGGTCGGCGCCGGCAAGACCGTCGCGCTGCGCGCCGCCCTGGCCGAGCTCGACGCGTCCCGGCACACCGTCATCTACCTGCCCAACCCCGCGATCGGCTCCCGCGGCCTCTACGCCGCCATCGTCACCGGCCTCGGTGGCACCCCCCGCTTCCACACCGCCGCGCTGATCGCCCAAACCATGGAACACCTCGCCGCGGAGAAACACGAACGCGGCCGCGCCGTCATCGTCGCCGTCGACGAGGCCCACCTGCTCTCCGCCGACCAGCTCGAAGAGCTCCGGCTGCTCACCAACAGCGAGATGGACAGCGTGGCTCCGTTCACCGGGCTGCTGCTGGGCCAACCGACCCTGCGGCGCCGGATCAAGCTCGGCGCGTTCACCGCCCTCGACCAGCGCATCGCGCTGCGCTACGCCCTGCCCGGCATGACCGAACCCGAGACCCGCGACTACCTCACCCACCACCTCAAGCTGGCAGGGCGCAGCGACCAGCTGTTCTCCGACGACGCCGCCACGCTGATCCACCAAACCAGCCGCGGCCTGCCCCGCGCGGTGAACAACCTCGCGCTGCAAGCCCTCGTCGCCACCTACGCCGCGAACAAGACCATCGTCGACGAGACCACCACCCGCGCCGCCGTCACCGAGGTCACCGCCGAGTAATCCTGAGGCGATCATGACGACACCATGAGCATCACACCGACAACCCGCACACCAAGGCCCCGCCCCGAACCACGGGACGGGGCCTTGATCATTCCCGAACAGCCGCAGTCACCGTGACGCCGTCATCCTCACTGAGCGTGGCGGTCAACACCCGGCATGGCCGGCCGGGCTCCGCGACGCCTGCCAGACCGCCGGCGTTCCGTACTTCTTCAAGCAGTGGGGCGGACCGACCCCGAAGGCCGGCGGGCGACTGCTCGACGGACCCACCTGGGACGACATGCCAGAAACGGAACCGGTGGGGGTCCTCGCTTCCGGTCACCGCGGCTCAGGAACCGACGGTTCCGCGCTCGCCGGCAGGCGCTATCCGGCTTCCTC
>JACDEA010000437.1 GCA_013816725.1 Actinomycetota bacterium | reverse complement strand
GAAGAAGGCTCAGGAACCGCCGCCGGCGAACTCCTGGACCATCTCGCGGGCTCGCTCGTCGCGGAACTGCTTGGGCGGGGACTTCATGAAGTAGGCCGACGGGCCCAGCAGTGGGCCGCCGATGCCGCGGTCCATGGCGATCTTGGCGCAGCGGACGGCGTCGATGATGACGCCGGCGGAGTTGGGGGAGTCGTGCACCTCGAGCTTGAGTTCGACGGTGAGCGGAACGTCGCCGAAGTTGCGGCCCTCGAGGCGGATGAGCGCCCACTTCCGATCCTCGAGCCACGGCACGTGATCGGACGGGCCGATGTGGACGTCGCGGTCGCTGATGCCTTGGTCGATCTGGCTGGTCACCGACTGCGTCTTGCTGATCTTCTTGGACTTGAGCCGGGAGCGCTCGAGCATGTTCATGAAGTCCATGTTCCCGCCGAAGTTGAGCTGGTAGGTGTGATCGATGGTGGTGCCCCGGTCCTCGAAGAGGCGGGCCAGCGTGCGGTGCACGATCGTGGCGCCGACCTGGCTCTTGATGTCGTCGCCCACGATCGGCACCCCCGCCACCGTGAACTTCTCGGCCCACTCCGGGTCGCTGGCGATGAACACCGGGATGGCGTTCACGAAGGCCACGCCGGTGTCGATGCAGGCCTGCGCGTAGTACTTCTGCGCCTGCTCGGAACCGACCGGTAGGTAGGACACCAGGACGTCGGCGCCCGACTTGCGCAGGGCGGCGGCGACATCGACCGGCTCGAAGGGCGACTCCTCGGCCACCTGGCGGTAGAACTCGCCGAACCCGTCGAGGGTCGGGGCGCGCTGCACCGTGACACCGAGCTCCGGGACGTCGCAGAACTTGATCGTGTTGTTCTGACCGGCAAACGCCGCCTTGCTGAGATCGAGGCCCACCTTGTCGGCGTCGACGTCGAAGGCGGCGACGAACTCGACGTCGCCCACGTGGTACTGGCCCAGCTTCACGTGCATCAGCCCGGGGACCGACTCGGTGGGGTCGGCGTCGCGGTAGTACTCGACGCCTTGGATGAGGGAGCTTGCGCAGTTGCCGACGCCCGCTATGGCGACGCGGACCTTATTGCTGCTCATCGGGATTTGGCCTTTCCTTTAGGAGTTCGCTCGGCGGCCAGCAGCCGGTCGAGCCATGAGATGTCGCGTTCGGTGAGTTCGGTGTCGCGCTCTGCGAGCGACTGGGCGTAGGCGTCGCGGTCGCGGGCGCTCTTGCGGTTGGCGCGGGACCGAGCCAGCCGCTCGACCAGTTGGGCCCGGCGGCGTTCGAGTAGGCCGACGCGCTCGTCCGGCGGCAGGAAGCGGGCGAAGGCCAGCCGAAGGTGGAACAGGCGCTCGTCGTCACCAGCGGCGTTGTCGGCCGCCAGCAGCTCGGCGAACAGCGCGTCGCCGCGGGGCGTGATGCGGTACACCTTGCGACTGCGGCCGGCGCGCCGGGTGGGGCGCCGGGTGGCCCTGTATGCCGCCAGCTCCCCGTCGAGGGAGCCGGTCATCGGGACCGGAACGGCGACCGCCGGCTCGTCGCCGGCCTCGGTGGCGGCGACCCCGCCGGCTCGCTCGAGGCGGTTCAATGCGGGATACAGCGAGCCGAACGACACGCTCGAGAACGACCCCAGCGTCTCGGTCAGGCGCTTCTTCAGTTCGTAGCCATGGAGATCCTGCTCCTTGAGCAGCCCCAGGATGGCCAGTTCCAGCATGTCACCACAGTAGCCGATATATCGCTCCGATATATCGGCGCTCCTAAAGCCATCTGTCGTCGCGCTAGGCGCTCACCGACATGTCACGAAGCGGGGTGTACACCCCGCTTCGTGACCGGTCGCCTATCGGAAGGCTTTACGGTTCTGACACCGACCCACGGCGTGAGCGACACCGGTACGCTCCCGGCGGTGAGTTTTCGGCCCGAGGCAATCCGGGGCGGTCGGTCGACGGCTCGTGAAAGCCGCGGCCAGGTCGACTACCGGCTCGCCCGCAACGCGATCATCTCGGAGTTCCGCAAGGGCCGGCTGGGCCGCCCCGACGTGTGCGACGCCCACCCTGAACTGGTGCGGGCGGCGCGCCAGGTCGGCCACCGCACCACAGAGGAGTGCCCGATCTGCGAGCAGGCCGACGTCGTCCTGGTGTCCTATGTTTTCGGCCCGCGCCTGCCGGCCCACGGCCGCTGCATCACATCCCGCAAGGAGCTGGCCACTTTCGCCCGCAAGGCGACCGTCAACACCTGCTACGTCGTGGAGGTATGTCCCGAGTGCTCGTGGAATCACCTGGCGCGTATCTTCACGCTCGGCGGGCCACCGGCGACGAGCTCTTAAGGCTGGGCGCCGCCGCCGCCGCCGCCGGCCTCGTGCTGACATCGAGCGGCGACGGGTTCGTGGTCGCCGCGCTCCTCGGCGTCGCCGCACTCGACACCCGCTCCTTCGGCCTCGCCGCCGCTGCGTTCACCGCCGTCCTGGTG
>JACDEA010000436.1 GCA_013816725.1 Actinomycetota bacterium | reverse complement strand
GGCGGGGACCGCGTCGAGGTCGACCTCGGCCGCCAGCTGTTGATGGCGTACCAGGGCGGCGCACTGGTTCTCATCAGCCACATCTCGTCGGGGAGCGGGCGCAAGTACTGCGAGAACGGCCACTGCGGCACGGCCATCACGCCGCGGGGCAACTTCAGCATCTTGTGGTCGCGCTCGGGGTGGGAGACCGCGCCGTTGGGCCGTCTCTACAACCCGCAGTACTTCACGACCGCCGGCCACGCCATCCACGGCGCCCTGTCGGTGCCGCTGTACCCGGCGTCGCACGGCTGCGTGCGCATCCCGATGCACACGGCCGAGTGGTTCCCGTCGCTGGTGGCCAAGGGCACCCCGGTGATCGTCAAATGACGCGCCTACGCCCACGTACCGCCGCGGTGGTCGTCGTCGGCGCGCTGGGCATCGTCGCGCTGGTCACCGGCGGCTCCGGGGCCGACGCGCAGGTCCTGCCGCCGGAGCCGACGACGACCACCTCGACCACCGCTCCCCCGCCGCCCGCCGAACAACCGCCGCCGCCGCCGACGATGAAGCGGGGCGACCGCAGCGGCGATGTCGAAAACGTGCAGCACCGGCTCAAGTACCTCGGATACGACCCGGGCGCGGCCAACGGCGTGTTCGGGCGCGAGACCGAGTTCGCGGTCTTCGCGTTCCAGAAGACGCAAGGAGTCCCGGTCACCGGCCAGGTCGCGCCGGAGATGCACCGCCAAATGGCCAATGCGGCGCCGCCGCCCGCCCTGGCGCCCAACCTCGGCGGCGATCGGGTCGAGGTCGACCTCGGCCGCCAGCTGATGACGATCTACCGCGGCAACGCCCCGGTGATCATCACCACGATTTCCAGCGGCAACAATCGGCGGTACTGCGTGCGCCGACGCCGCTGTGCGTACGCGGTCACGCCGCGGGGCACGTTCGCCATCGGCCGCACGGCCCGCGGCTGGGAGACGTCGCCGCTGGGCCGGCTCTACAACTCGGCCTACTTCTACCGCGGCTTCGCGCTGCACGGGTCGCTGTCGGTCCCGCTCTACCCGGCGTCGCACGGCTGCGTGCGCGTGCCCATGCACACCGCGGCGTGGTTCCAGAGCCAGCTGTACCGCGGAATGCCGGTGTTCGTCGGCGGCTAGAGCTTCGGCGGGAACGGCGCCGTAGCATTCACGTCGTGATTGATTACGCAGCGCTCGAGTCCTCGATCGGCCACGACTGGTACGAACTCGACCCCGACCTGCAGCAGCGCGTCGCGCGCGACTGCCCGGCGGAGGATCGCGAGTACACCGAGGCCAAGCTCCACGATTTCGGCAGGTTGATCGGCACCAAGGTCGCCGCCAACGCCGAGGTGATCGACGCCAACCCGCCCCGGCTAGAGCGCTACGACCGCTGGGCGAACGAGATCGACACCGTCGTGCACCACCCGGCCACGCTCGACTCGAAACAGGCTCTGTGGCGATCGGGCTATGTGTCGGGCTTCGCAACCGACGAGAAGCGGCGCGGACGTCCTGCGCCCGGCGTCGTCTACGCCGGCACCAGCTACCTGCTGTCGCAAGCCGACACCGGGCTGGTGTGCAGCCTGGGCATGACCGGCGGCGTGGCCGGCCTGGTCGCCGCCTACGCCCCTCCCGACCAGCGCGACCGGCTCTTGGCCGGCCTCCGGGCCGACGACCTCGAGCACGGCACCGACGGCTCGATGTTCCTCACCGAGCGCGACGGCGGATCCGACCTGGGCCGCACCGTGCATTGCACTGCGCGCGACATCGGCGACGGCCGCGTGCTGATCGACGGCGAGAAGTGGTTCTGCTCCAACATCGACGGCGCCGCCATCGTGATGCTGGCCCGGCCCGAGGGCGCCACCGAGGGACCGCGCGGACTCGGGCTGTACCTCGTCCCCCGCTACCTCGAGGACGGCTCTCCCAACAACTACACAATGCGCCGGCTCAAGCCGAAGCTCGGCACCAAGAGCGTGCCGACGGGCGAGGTCGAGTTCGACGGCGCTCTGGGCTACGCGCTGCGCGGCCGCCGCACCGACGACGACGCCGAGCCGGTTGGCAGCGGGCTGGAGAACAGCGACGCCGGCGGGCTGAACCGCATGATGGAAATGGTCAACGGGTCGCGCTTCGGCATCGCCATGATGGGCCTCGGCATCGCCCGCCGCTGCTTCTTGGAGGCGGCGATCTGGGCGCACCATCGCATGGCCAAGGGTCGCTACCTGATCGACCTGCCGCTGGCCCGGGAACAACTCGTCGACATGCAGGCCGACCTCGAGGCCGCCTTCGCGCTGGGCTTCGAGTGCAGCGTGGCGTCGCGCCAGGCCGACGGCGTCCGCCTCCGCCGCATCCTGATCCCGACGGCCAAGGTGCGGCTGTGCCGGTACGGCATCGAGGCGGCCACCACCGCGATCGAACTCCATGGGGGCAACGGCTACTGCGAGGACTGGCACCTCACCCGGCAGTTGCGCGACGCGCAG
>JACDEA010000036.1 GCA_013816725.1 Actinomycetota bacterium | reverse complement strand
CGTCGAGCCCGGCCGTCCGTTGCGTCGACACCGTGGTGCCGCTGGCCATCGCCCGGGGAGGCACGGTCGCCATCGACGAGCGGTTGGGCGAGGGCAACGGCCGGCTGGCGACCGAGTTGGTGCGCGACCTGCTGGCCACCGGCGCCGACGTGGCGCTGTGCAGCCACGGCGACGTCATCCCCGAAGTGCTCGAAGCCCTCGGCTTCGCCCCTCACCGCTGCGCCAAGGGCTCGACGTGGATTCTCGACGGCACCGCCGCCACCTATCTCCCCCCGCTGGCCTGACGCCCGCCTTGGCCTGACTCCCGCGAGCGGAAGGGTGCTGGGGTTACGGGGCGAGGGCGGCGCGGACCGCGGCCAGGCGTTCGGGGACGACTTGCCAGTACATCCAGCGGCCGCGCTTCTCACCGGTGATCAGTCCGGCGTGAACCAGCGCCTTGGTGTGATGGCTGATCGTGGGCTGTGACTTGTTGAGCGGGGCTTCGAGCTCGCACGAGCAGCACTCGCCGGCGCTGGCGATGAGCGACAGCAACCGCAGGCGGACGGGGTCGCTGAGGGCGGCGAAGGCGTCGGCCAGCTCCTGTGCGTCCGCTTCGCCGAGCGGTGCGGCGAGCACGGAGCAGCATTCGGTCTTGCGTTTCATATCGACATATGTAAATATATCACTATGTCCAGAGTACAGCTAGCTCTCAATGTGTCCGACATCAACGAGGCGGTCACCTTCTACTCGAAGCTTTTCGCCACCGAACCGGCCAAGCTCCGCCCGGGCTACGCCAATTTCGCCATCAACGAGCCACCCCTCAAGTTGGTGCTGATCGAAAACCCCGACGCCGCCTCGCGGCTCAACCACCTCGGCGTCGAGGTGTTCTCGACCGACGAGGTGCAGGACACCCAGCGCCGCCTCAGCGGTGACGGGTTGGCCACGTCCGAGGAGAGCGGCACCTGTTGCTACGCGGTGCAGGAGAAGGTGTGGGTCGACGATCCCGACGGCGCGCCTTGGGAGGTCTACACGGTCCTGGCCGACGCGCCCCCCGTCGTGCAGGACCTCGGCTGCGCCGCCGTTCCGAAGTCCGCGGCGCGCTGCTGTTAGGACCCGTGCCGAAGGTTGACGTTTTGAGGCGGGAACTGGCGCGGCGGGGGGTCGCGGAGGCGGTGGGAACGGCGTTGCTCGCTGCGGTCGTCGTGGGATCGGGGATTGCCGCGAGCCGCCTGTCGCCCGGCGATGTCGGCATGCAGCTCCTCGAGAATTCGATCGCGACCGGCGCAGGCCTGGTCGCGCTGATACTCGCGTTCGGACCGGTCTCCGGCGCGCACTTCAATCCAGTCGTCACGTTGGCGGACCGCGTGCTCGGCGGACTGTCCACGTTCGAAGCTCTCACCTACGTCGGCGCGCAACTCGTCGGTGGCTGTGCGGGCGCGGTCGTCGCCAACCTCATGTTCGCGCTCCCGGCCGTTGACCTATCTGCGCATACCCGCAGCGGAGGTGGGCTCTGGTTGGGCGAGACCGTGGCGACGTTCGGCTTGGTGATGGTGATCCTTGGCGTCGTCAGATCGGGACGAACCTCGGCTGCGCCCTTCGCTGTCGGCGCTTACATCGCAGCCGCCTATTGGTTCACCAGCTCGACCAGCTTTGCCAACCCGTCAGTCACCGTGGCCCGGATGCTGAGCGACACCTTCGCCGGCATCGAGCCGTCTTCGGTTCCGGTGTTCGTCGTCATGCAACTGATCGGCGGCCTCGCCGCGGTCGCGCTGGCGCGGTTCCTCTATCCCGCTATCGATGCCGTGAGCATCGTCGTGCCCCACGAGTCATGACACCCACGGTGCTGTTCCTCTGCGTCCACAACGCCGGCCGCTCGCAGATGGCCCTCGGGTGGTTCAAACGGTTGGCCGGTGACCGCGCCGTCGCCCTTTCCGGCGGCTCCGAGCCGGCGGAGAGTTTGAATCCGGTCGCCGTGGCTGCAATGCGCGAAGTCGGCATCGACATCGCCGCCGAAGTGCCCACGCGCTGGACCGACGACGCCGTGCACGCGGCCGACGTCGTCGTCACGATGGGCTGCGGCGACACCTGCCCAGTGTTCGCGGGCAAGCGCTACCTCGACTGGCAACTCGACGACCCCGCCGGCCAGCCGATCGAGACGGTGCGGGCGATTCGCGACGAGATCGAGGGTCGCGTGCGAGCGTTGCTCGCGGAGCTGCACGTTCCCGCCGCCTGACGTTCACCTCGGCGTCGCTTACGCGTCGCCCGCTGCTTTCTTGGCCTTCTTACAGTCGCAACGAATGCCGAAGGCAACACCCAACGTCCTCATCGTCGAGGACGACGAGTCGTTCGTCGCCGCATTGGTCGTCGGGTTGAAGCGCGAGGGGTTCTTCGTGCACGTCGCCCGCGACGGTGCCGAGGCGTTGCGCCAGTTCGACGAGGTGGGCCCCGACCTCGTCCTGCTGGACCTCATGTTGCCCAAGGTGTCCGGCCTCGACGTGTGCCGTGACATCCGCGCACGGTCGATGGTCCCCATCATCATGGTGACGGCCCGGTCGAGCGAGATCGACGCCGTCGTCGGACTCGAGGTCGGTGCCGACGACTTCGTCACCAAGCCCTATCGCCTACGCGAACTGGTCGCCCGTATGCGGGCCGTGTTGCGCCGCGCGCCCACCGACGGCCACGACACCCTGGCGTCGGAGGTACTCGAAGCCGGGCCTGTCCAGCTCGACGCCGACTCCCACGAGGTATTCATCCGCGGCGAGCTGATCCTGCTACCGCTCAAGGAGTTCGAGCTGCTCGAGCTGTTATTGGCCAACGCTGGACGGGTCCTGGCCCGCGACACCCTCATCAATCGCGTGTGGGGGCCCAACTACGTCGGCGACACCAAGACGCTTGACGTCCACGTGAAACGGCTGCGCGCCAAGATCGAGGACGACCCGCGCCGACCCGCCCACATCACGACCATTCGCGGGCTCGGCTACAAGTTCGAGAACAGCCCGTGAGCGTGCAGGTTTCACGCGGCCTCCGTCCCGGAGCCACGCACCGTTTAACCACCGTTCATCCGGCATCCGTACGGTGCGGGCGATGGAACCGGCGGACCGAAGCGGTCGGGATCTGCTTGCCGTGGTCGAGTCGGCGCGCCGCGACGCCGCCAGGGCACTCGAGTCCGCCCACGCCAGAGCCGCCGCGCTCGTTGCCGAGGCCGAGGCCCAGGCGGAGTCGATCCGGGCGTCGGCACTCATCGACCCCGCCATGTCGCTCACCGCACCGCCTCCCCTGTCGCCGGCCGTCATGGCCGCCGGCGCACCGGCTGGGTGGCCGATCCCGATCGAAGCGCTGCTGCCGATGGCGGCACTCGTCGTCGTCCTCGTCGTCGTGCTGGCCTGGGTGGGCTGATGGCGGCCGAGCGAACTCCTCGTTTCGTCACCGAAGAGCCGGCGCAGGTCGACCGGTGGTTCGATCGGATCACGCTGGCGGCGGGCGTCGTCGTGCTGGTGCTACTCACGTTGGTGGGCCTGTTCCTCTTGCTTCGTAGTCGCGACGCCCTCTCGGTCACGGGCGTGTGGGAATTCCTCACCCGGGCGGAGTGGCGCACCGACGTGAAGCCGGCGCGGATCGGCGTACTCGGCCTAGTTATGGGAACGGTGCTCGTCGCGTTCACCGCGGTTGCCATCGCCGTGCCTTTCGGCGTGTTGGCAGCGCTGTTCATCACCGAGTACTCCTCGACGCGCAGCCGTCGGTACCTGACCGCGCTCGTCGATCTCCTCGCCGCGGTCCCGAGCGTGCTCTTTGGAATCTGGGGTTTCCGGTTCCTGTCCGCCCAGATCGAGCCCCTCTCGCGTTGGATCAGCCGCCACTTCAGTTGGATCCCGATATTCGCGACTGGCAAGCACCCCCGCTTCAGTGGCTCGATCTTCATCGCCGGCATTGTTGTCTCGCTGATGGCCCTACCGATCGTCGCGTCGGTGGTGCGCGAGGTGTTCGCTCAGACGCCGCCAGGAGAGAAGGAGGCCGCGTTCGCGCTCGGCGCGACCCGCTGGGGGATGATCCGGTTGGTGGTGTTGCCCTTTGGCCGGGGCGGAATCATCGGCGGCGCCATGCTCGGCCTCGGCCGAGCATTGGGCGAAACGATCGCCGTCGCGCTGATCCTTCCGCAGGTGGCACAGGTCGTGTTCCACATCCTCGAGAACGGCGGTGCGACGGTCTCGGGCTTCATCGCCAACCGCGCCGGGAGCGACGACTTCACGACGTCGGGGCTCATGGCCGCCGGCCTCGTCCTGTTCTTCCTGACGCTCGGCACAAACATGGTCGCCTCGGTCGTCGTTTCCCACAGTCGCTCAGGCGCAGGGGTCGAACTCTGATGGTCGTGGCCGTGCCGGCGACGCGGACCAGGCGCCCGCGACGTCCCGTGGAGCGAACGACCGACGACGTCCTGACGCTCGCCGGCAGCGGCGTCAGCGCGGTGTCGGTGTGCTGGCTGCTATTCGCCCGCTTCACCGACGGCGTGGGCTGGTTCGGTTTCCTGCTCTGCACATTCGCAGTGTTTCTTGCCATTTTCTACGTGGTGACCGCCGAGCACCATGGAACGCTCGTGGCCGCCGACCGCGTCGCGACCGCCGTCGTGGTCTGCGGCGCCGTCGCGCTACTCGTCCCGTTGACATGGTTGATCGGCTACGTCGTGGCCAAGGGATTGCCGACGCTGCGGCCGAACTTCTTCTTCGACGACCAACGCGGCGTGACCCCGCTTATGCCAGCCTCGGCCGGAGGCGGATCGCACGCGATCGTCGGGACGATCGAGCAGGTCGGCCTCGCTCTGAGCTGGTCTCTGCCGCTCGGTCTGCTCGCCGCTGTCTTCCTCAACGAGTCACGATCGAAGTGGCGCAGGCCGGTCCGGATTTTCGTCGACGCCATGAGCGGGATCCCATCGGTCGTCGCTGGTCTGTTCATCTTCGCCGTGCTGATCCTGCCGTTCGCAAAGCACTACACCGTGTTCAGCTTCAACGGCCTCATGGCCAGCCTGGCGCTGGCGATGATCATGTTGCCGACGATCACGCAGACCATCACCGTGGTCTTGCGGCTCGTTCCCGACGGCTTGCGCGAGGCGAGCCTTGCTCTCGGCTCGTCGCGAGTCCGCACGGTGTGGTCGGTGGTCCTGCCGACCGCGCGCACGGGTATGACGACTGCGGTGGTGCTCGGGATCGCGCGGGCCGTGGGCGAGACCGCTCCGTTGTTGTTCACCGCGTTCGGTTACGACCTCATGAACCCCAACCCGACGAGCGGCGCGCAGGACAGCCTTCCGCTCTTTGTCTTCAAGAACGTTCGCAAGCCGGACATCTCCGCAGTCGACCGCGGATTTGCCGGCGCCTTCGTTCTCATGCTGATCGTGCTCGCCCTGTTCGGCTTGGCGCGCTACATCGGTCGAGACCGCAGCAAGCAATCGTCCAATCGCCGGCGCGTGCCGCGCCTTTCCTCTCTACAGGAGCGCTTTCAACGATGACCGATACCCTTGTCCGCACGCCGTCGCCTTCGGCGCCGATCGCATCGACGCCGCCGACACTCACCGGCGGCCCGCCGGTGGGCGCAGCGACCGTCGAAGCGCGCGACGCGTGTGCGTGGTTCGGCGAACGCCTCGTTCTCGAAGGCGTCAACCTTGTCATGGCCCGCGGCGAAGTCACCGCGCTCATCGGCCCTTCGGGCTGCGGAAAGTCGACGTTCCTGCGGATGCTCAACCGCATGCACGAACTCGTCCCCGGTGCGGCCCTGGACGGGCAAATTTTCCTCGACGGTGAGGACATCTACGGCCGGGGTATGCGCGCGCAGCAAGTACGGCTTCGGGTCGGCATGGTGTTCCAGAAGCCCAATCCGTTCCCGGCGATGAGCATCCGGGAAAACGTCCTCTCCGGCCTCAAGCTCGCGCGCATCAAGTGCGACGACACCGAGGCGCTGGTCGAGCAGTCACTGAACCGGGCCAGCCTGTGGAAGGAAGTGCGTGATCGTCTCGGCTCGCCAGGAGGTGCGCTGTCGGGCGGCCAGCAGCAGCGGCTGTGCATCGCCCGATCACTAGCTGTTCAACCCAACGTGCTACTGATGGACGAGCCGTGCTCGGCGCTCGACCCGACCTCCACGCGTCGCATCGAGGACACGATCGCCGAACTGCGCCGTCAGGTCACGGTGGTGATCGTCACGCACAACATGCAGCAGGCGCACCGCGTGTCCGATCGCTGCGCGTTCTTCCTGGCCGCCGAAAACGAGCCCGGCATTGTCGTCGAGCAAGGCCCGACCGAGACAATCTTCACCGACCCCACCGACTCACGGACCCGCGACTACGTGCAGGGCCGGTTCGGGTGATGCGGCGGCTCAAGGGCGCCTTGTTGCTGGCTGCCGTGGCGCTCCTCTCGGTCGCGCCGACGGCGCGGGCCAACCCCGCCAAGATCAACGGCGACGGTTCCACCTATGTGGCGCTCGCCATGCAGCAGTGGGTCGCCGACGCGCAGACGAGCGGGCTCCAGGTGAACTACACGCCCACGGGATCGCCGCAAGGGCTTACGCATTTCGGGCAGTCCGTCGTCGACTTCGCCGGGACCGAGGCCGAGTACTCGGCGCTCGGCAATGCCGGCGGCGCCGACCAGCGCGGCTACCAGTACGTGCCGGACGTCGCCGGTGCCGTCGCGGTGATGTACAACGTCGATGACAAGGCGGGGCGCAAGGTCGACTACCTGCACCTGTCGCGGGAGACCATCGCCCGCGTCTTCATCGGCGATATCAGTTCCTGGTCGGACCCCGCGATCGCAGCCGACAACGGCGGCCTGCAACTGCCGGACCAGCCGATCACCGTCGTCTACCGCGGGGGCCAGTCCGGCACGACGGCGCTCTTCTACGACTTCGTGCAGCACACGGTGCCCGACAGGTTCTCGTCGTGGGCGGCGCGCAATCACCTGCCCACCAACGTCCGGATCATCCAGCTCGACAGCGCACCGAATTTCGCGCCCAAGACGTATGCGTTGAACGGCTCGGATCAGATCGCGCAGTACGTCGCCAGCAACTCCGGCAAATGGGCAATCGCGTATGACGAGTTTGGTTACGCCAAGACGTATCACGCGCCGGCGGCGTGGGTGAAGAACCAGTCCGGCGAATGGGTGCTGCCGTATGCCCAGAACATCTCGGCCGCACTCGAGGCTGCGCAGCTGCGCCCGGATCTGAGTCAGGAGCTGGCGGGCGTGTACGCAAGCGCCAATCCCGAGGCATACCCGATATCGGCGTACAGCTACATGGTGACCCAGTGCGCGTCGACGGGCGACCGGGCCACTTGCAAAGGTCCCTACACGAACCCCGGCGTGGCCGAAACCCTCGCCAAGTGGATGCGTTACATCGCCTGCGACGGCCAGGTGAACATGGCACGGATCGGTTACTCACCCCTGCCCTCCAATCTGTCGCAGGAGATCAGCAACTCGATCGCGCGAATGCAAGGCACGGCTCCGGAGACACTCAGTGCCGGCAATTGCTCGAATCCCCGGTTCCGAGGGTCGCTGGGCGAGGGCGCGGCCAGCCCGAAGGACCCGCTCGCGGGGCGAGTGATCGGCGGCCAGGTCGTCGGCGCCGGACCGCGGACGACGGTCGCGCAGCAGAACAGGACGGCGACTGCAGGCGCAGCTGCCGGCGGCGCGGGCAACGCGTTGGCGGCCGGTTCTGCTATCGCGGGCGCCGGTGCACCAGCCGGCGACGTCAGCGGCGCGGTTGGACGCACGGGTGCGGTCGCCGCCGTCGGCGGTGGCAGTGGTCTGTGGCGCGCCGCCGCGCCCGTGGCCTACACGCGAGGGCGACCATCGCAACCGTCGAGCGTGCTGCCGGCGGTCCTCTTCATCCTCTTGCTCGCCTTGCCACCGCTCGCTGTCACCGGCGGCTGGCTGGCGCGTCTCGACGCGTTGCTGGCGGAATGAATCGTTTTTCGATGTTCACTCCCTGTTCCCCTCGACGCAGAGGAAGCGTTCACGTGGAGATGAGAGAAAGGGCGTTGTACCGGACGGGGTGGCAGCAGCTCGCGTGCAACCGGGTGGGTTACGAAGCCGAAAGGGGCAATGCACACAGTGGATAGGACTCTCAGGAGATGTGCCGCGGTGGTAGCCGCAGCCGCCAGCGTTGGGACCGCCTCGCTGGTCGGTTGGGTACCGTCCGCCGCCGCTACCCCCCAGAGTGGCGTCGTCGTGGCTTCAGCTGGTTCGGATACCAGTGAGGGCGTCATGACGTCGATCATGAACTCGTACAGAAACGAGAACGCCGGCGCCGGCCGGCCGGTCACCGTTGGTGGCTCAGTGGTGAACGCGCACAGCTACAACGTTCCCGCGTCGCCGGTGATTTACGACAACCTTGCCGGCAATCGGTTCACGGTGCCGGGTGAGTCGGCGACCGCGACCGATTGCCCAAACGACATCAACTGGGCCAAGGACCCGCTGGCGCCGGGTGGCAGCACCGCGCCGACACGGGGTATCGCGCCCTTCGGCTCCGGCGCCGGGCGCAACTACCTGGCGGCGGAGAACGGCGGGACGGGCCCAAACCCGGCCGGTAGCGCCGAGACCGCCGGCCAAAACTTCGGTTGCATTGACGTCGCCCGCTCCTCGGGGGCGCCACGCGGCACCGGTCAGGGCGACAAGAGCACCTTCGAGTACTACGCGTTCGCACTGGATGCGTTGTCGTGGGCGACGACCAGCCTCAAGGCGCCGGCCGTTCTCACCCATGACCAGATCAAGCAGATCTATCTGTGCAACATCACGGACTGGAGCCAGGTGGGAGGCGCGCCTGGACCCATCGTGCGCTATCTGCCGCAGAGCGGCTCCGGCACGAGGAGCTTTTTCATTTCCGACATCCTCGGTGGAGTGACGCCCAACAACAGCAATGCATGCGGCGGCGGCGGCGACCGCACGCTTCGCGAAATCGAGGAGAACCAGGCGGTCACGATCGCACCGGCCGACCAGGACAAGGCGATCCTGCCGTACTCCGCCGCGCTGTGGACCTACCAGACCACCAACTCCATCAATCCGACCATCGATCGGCGTTGTCCCTCGCGTGCGATTTGCGCCCGGCTGGGTTACATCACGACGACGGGCGGCAACGTGACAGCCAGCCCCGTCACATGGAACGACATCGACGTCAACTACCAGCTCGACACCGCCGGCGTCGTCATCGACGCCAACGTGAAGCATTTCGCGAACAACGGCGGGGCGGGTTGGAACGAGGCGACCGGCAGCTTCATCGGCGTCCGTCACATCTATAACGTCCTCGACGCTGTGGGCACGGGCGGCGGCCGCCGTGGCTACCAGGCGGCCAAGCAACTCGTCGGGTTCGACAACAGTCCGGGCGGCACCAAGAGTCCGCTCTGCGACGCGTCGACGAGCAAGGGTCAGTTGCTGCAGGCATTCATCGTAACGGCCGGCTTCGCGCCGCTCACCAACGCGAATAACGCCACCTCGAACCAAGCCAACTCCAACTGCCGGTTCTACCAGGGCGTCAACTAGTCCCTCGCGCCTGGGAAGCAACCGGCTCCGCACAGCTTTGTTTGCGCTGCATTCGACGGCCTGGCCTGACGCGCCCGCGCCGGCCTACACCACAGGAGGATTCCTTGTTCAACCACTCCGGCTCGGGCGAACCCGCGCCACTCGGCTCGGGCTGTTGGCGGCAATCGCGACTGCTAGCAACGCTCGCGATCTATTGCACCAAGTGACGATCGTCGACACGACGCCGGACCTGGCTTCGTCCACAGTGACCGCGGGCTCCACCAGTTGTTCAACTTGCGTTCGTTCGTCGCTCGCATTGGGTTGGGGCAGGGGCAACGTCGTGCTCTTAGGGTCGCCAGCGATGTCTCGACGCAGCGTTTTCGGTGGCGTCGCGGCCGCAGTCGCACTCGCTGTCATCGGCGCGTCCGCGCTCGACCACGGCGGCGGCAGCGGCAAGGTGTCGGCCCGGGCCAGCCGACCCACCACGTCGTTGGCCACCGCAGCCGATCGCTCGGGCCCCGCGGTCGCGGCTGCCGGATCGACCCCGCCGGCCGACGCGTCGGCCGCGTCGAGCGCCGTCAAGGCCGAGGTCTACCCGGGAGGTGGGGCCACCGCGGTTCCTCTCTCGGTCAAGGCGTCGAGCACCGAGGGCCTGCGCGACGGCGACGTGGTCTCGATCCATGTCGAGCCCAAAAAGGGCGCCGTGGTCTACGGCTTCGAGGCGTGGTTGTGCAAGGGCGGTGAGACCTATCAAACCGACGCCGACCTGCGGCCGACCTTCGCAGGCAAGTGTGCGTCGAAGCCGCTGTCAGCCAACTCCGACCGCTTCAAGGAGGTCCGGGCCGCGCCGCCGTACGCCGCGGCTGACGGCCTGTTCCGCGTCGGCACCGGAACGGACACGTACGCGACCCGTGACGGCAGGATGACGACCGTCGCCTGTGGGCCGGCCCGCCCGTGCAGCCTCGTTCTCAAGTTGCAATTTCCGTATGGCTTCGGGTTCGAGGCCATCCCGTTGACCTTCAGATGATCGGAGACCAGATGGTTTCAACCCGCGGGGGCCGGAGGGCCGGGGGCGTGTTCCTCGCCGTGGCCGCCACCGTGATGACCGCCGCCACCGGCGCGCGCGCCGACACCGTCGGATCGCCCGACACGACCACCAAGGCCGCCGTCGCCCCGGCGGCGGCCAACCTCGATCCGGGGGCGACGCTGGCCGGCGCGACCGAGGGGACGACGATCAACGTCCACGTCGATGGCACGGCCGGGAAGGTCTTCTCGGCGTCGGCGAGACTCTGCAAGTCGGGCCTCGACGTGCAGACCACATCGCAGCTCAGCCCGACGCAGTTCGGCAACTGCGTAGCGACGCCGTTCTTGACCGGCTCGGACGACGCGTTCAAGAGCCAGAACGCAGACACCGCCAAGCAGAACGTCGACTTCTCGGTGCGCCTCGGGACGGGGACGCAGACCTTCCGCGCCAACAACGGCGACTCGACCATCACCTGCGATGCGACGCATCCGTGCGCCCTCTGGATCGACGAGTCGGTCGACAGGTCGCTGACCCCCGGCGACGATAGCGGACACATCTTCAAGCACTACGAAGTGCAGTACGACGGCTCCACCGCGCCCTTCCACCCGCTGACGCCGGCGCGCATTCTCGACACCCGCTCCGATCAAACGAGCGTCGTCGACGACTTCAACGCTCCGCTGGGGCCGAAC
>JACDEA010000035.1 GCA_013816725.1 Actinomycetota bacterium | reverse complement strand
GCGCCCGGAAACCCCGGCGCGCAACGCCGCCTTTTCGCTGGGGCTGAAGCGGGCGCCGCAACCGGCGGCAACCAAGCAAGCCCCCAGCAGGACAGCCAACAAGGGATTCCGACGCAGGATCAGCAGCGTACCGACCACGAGCGGGCGCTTCTATTGGAGGCGGGACATCCGGCGTACCGGGCGCTTTTGTGACCGGCATTTCACGTCATCCGCGTCACTTTCGCTTCGCAACCGGCCACCGTCCACTCCGGCCCGGATGCGTCGCGGTATCAGAGCGGGCAAGATGAGCCGCAATCGATGAGTCGGCCGAGGCGTCTCCAGACTGTGGTGGACCATCGCAAGTTCCTCGACGCCGCGCTGCCCCACATCGACGTCCTTCACAACGTGGCCCGAGGTTTGACGCGGGACCGGGGAGCGGCCGAGGATCTCGTGCAGGAGACCTATCTCCGCGCCTTCGCTGGTTTCGGGGGCCACCGCGGCGGCGACATGCGGTCCTGGCTGGTGTCGATCTGTCTCAATACGGCCCGCTCGACCTGGCGACGCTCGCAGCGGCGCGTCGGCGAAGTGCTGAGCCCGGAGGTCGGCGGTGCCGAGCCCGCGCCGGGCCGCGACCCCGCCGACGTCGCCGTCGCCGAAGTCGAGCGGAGCACCGTCGCGGCGGCGCTCGCCGTATTGCCTGAGCACTACCGGGTCGCGCTCACCTTGGTCGACATCGGCGGGCTGACCGCGCAGGAGGCGGCCGTCGTCCTCGGTTGCCCGCGTGGCACCGTGCTGGCCCGAGTGCACCGCGGCCGCCGGCGGCTCGCCGCGTCCTTGGAGTCGGAGGGCATTCGCCGTGAGTCATAGCGAGCGCACCCTCGCGGCGTTCCTGGTCGGCGACCTCGATCCTGTCGACGCGGCCGAGTACGACCGTCACATTCTCGAATGCGACGCCTGCTGGACTGCAGTCCACGAAGATCGTCGGGGCCGAGACCGTCTCGACACGTTGCGAGAGCCGGCGCCGGCGCGACTGGCCGATGCAGTGCGTCAGCGCGTGGAAGCCGCTGCGGCGCGGCGCCCGCAGCCGCGGCGCCCGGCGCGAATCGTCGCCACGGTTGTGTGCGTCACCGTGATCGTGCTCGCTGGCGCGGTGACCGCGACGCGGGTTGGTGGGCCGCACCGCGACCCCGCCGTTCTCGCCTCGGTCGTGGCGGCAGCCGCAGACCGTTCCGGCGTTGCGCTGCCATCGGGCGTGACGCTCGATCGTCTCGTAGTAGACGGCCACGCTGTAGTACTCGCGCGCTCGGCCGCTCTTTTCCCGATGCCCCCAGGCGGCCATCCGGTCAACGACGCCGACCACGCGCCTTGGATCGCGGCTCGCGGCGAGGTCAACCTGCTGTGTTTCAGTCGTCCGACACCGGCCCTTCTCGCCGGGCGCGTGCCCGCCGCGGAGTTGACGGGACTCGCCCGCGCCCTCGGCCTGCAATCAAGTTGACTCCCCCGGCGTCTGTTCACCTGTTCATGTCCGCGCCCACAGGTGGGAGACCAAAGATGCGCAGAAGCTCAAAGCTTGCCGTCGGGCTCGTGGCCCTCGCGCTCCTCGCTGCCGCTTGCGGCAAGAACTCCAACTCGAAGAGCGCGGCCAAGACGACACGGACAGCGGCTGCCACCTCGACGTCAATGCACGAGGAGATGATGCCGCTGCCCGATTACGCCAAGGGCTTCAAGACCACTTTCGCGGCGCCGGCCGACGGGGTAAAGGTCACCGGCAACGAGCTGAAGGTGGAGGTGGCGGTCAGCGGCTTCAAGCTCGACTGCGACCTGGCCGGCAAGGACAACACGCCAACATCGGCGCACTACCACCTGCTGCTCGACAAGGTGCTCATCAACATGTACTGCTCACCCGACGCCACGGTGTCCATGCAGAACATCAAGCCGGGTGTGCACAAGCTCGAAGTCGCGCCTGCGCTGAACGACCACGCCGAGGTGCTCGAGGCGGGCAACGCCCAGACGATCAGCTTCGACTATGAGCCGACGTCGGCCTTGCCGGTGCTCACTGATGAGACAAGCGCCGACAAGCCCTCGATCAAGATCCTCTCGCCCAAGCCGGGCGCGGTCCTCTCGGGCGCCTTCGACGTCGTCGTCGAGATCAAGAACTTCGAGGACAACTGCAACCTCTTCGGTAAGCCCGGCGTCGCCGGCTACGGCCACTGGCATGCGAACCTCGACTCCATGGAGGGCTCGATGATGGGCATGGGCACCATGTTGGGCATGGCGTGCACCAACACGTTCCACGCCACGACCACCGGACTGAAGTCCGGTCAGACCCATGACGTCATCGCCCTGTTGGTCGACAACGGGCATGCCCCACTGCACCCCGCCGTCGCCGACAAGGTCACCGTCACCATCGGATGAGGCGGCTGGTCGTCCTGCTCGCCGGACTGGCCGTCATGGCCGCGGCGTGCAGCAGCGCTGACACCGGGGGCGCGATCAAGACCGCAGGCTCGGCCGCCGCGACCACGACAGCGGCGCCGAGCTGTCCGGCTGGGTCGTTGCCCGCCACGGTCAACGACCACGGTACGGCCGCCGCCTCTGGTGCGGCGATCACGGTGTCGACCGGCGACTCTTTCTTCGAGCCCAGCTGCGAAACGAGGGTCCCGGCCGGCACCGTGACCGTTACGGTGCACAACACCGGGCAGGCCCTGCACAACTTCTCCGTCTCCACGCAGGGCATCGACCAGGACGTGGCCCAGGGCGGTTCGATCACCGTGTCGGTAAAGGTCGCAGCTGATCTGGTGCAGTTCTTCTGCAAGTACCACCGAACCTCGGGCATGGTCGGCGCGCTCGTCTCGGGTTGAACGCGTGACTCGCGTGCGGGCACTGGCCGCGGCGACCGCAGCCGTCGTCGTGACGGTGGTCGATGCCTGATACCGCCAGCATCCTGCTGCCCGCGACCGATGCGGCGGCGGGCGTCGAGCTCGCGAGCATCGCGGTCGCAGCGGCGATGCTTATTGTCATGACGCGCCACCACCGCGAGCTGCGACTCCTGGTCGCCGGGTGCGCTGTTCTGCTGATCGCGGTGGTGGCGGCACGTGCGCTGCACTAACGGGGCTGGGCCCGATGCCTTGGTCTTCGTTTACAACGCCGACGGCACGGCCATGGCCAAGCTCGCAGACGCCGCTCACAAAGCGCTGTCACCCAGCACGTATGAGTGCGACCTCTGCCGCGTGACCTACGGACTGGTTCGCATGAAGCGGGCGTGGCGCGACTTCGTGCGCGCGTTGCCGGTGCCGGTCGTGTTCCTCCACCGCGACGAATTCCAGCGGCGACATCCGGAATTGGCGAACATCGAGCTCCCCGCCGCGTTCGCGTCCCGGCCTGCGGAGGACCTCAGCGTGTTCATTGATGCCAGGGATCTGCGCGCCGTCGGCAACCTCGAGCAGCTCCAAAGCTTGGTGAGCCACCGACTTCGCGACACTCAACCGCCGTCAGGATGACCGTCCGTTGGTATTCGCAGCTACTGCGCACCAAGCGCGCTACCGAAGGTGCGCACAGTGTCGCGCCGCGCTCGCGCAGGCGATGGTCCATTGGTTGTAGCGCAAGTCATCCGGCGTTGGCCGGCCCGAAAGCATGAGCGATGGTGGGCGGCGACGCTTCGCTGATGCGCCATGCCGCGTTGATCAGCCCGACGTGAGAGAAGGCTTGAGGGAAGTTCCCGAGGAGCGGACCGTCGTGCGGCACCGCCACTTCGGAGAGGAGTCCGAGATCGTTCGCGCACGCGGCGGCGCTGGCGAACCAGGTCTCGGCCCGATCGATCTCCCCGGCCATGGCCAGGCACTCGGCCAACCAGAACGTGCAGATGAGAAAGCCGTTGTCGTCGTCGCGCCACCTCCGGACCAACCCGTCCGCGCCAAGCTCACGCTCTATGGCCTCGATGGTGGCTCTCATGCGGGGGTCGTCCGCCGGAAGGAAGCCCACTAGCGGCAGCAGCAGCACCGACGCGTCGAGTTCGTCGGAATCGAAGGCTCCCGCATAGGCCGCCGAGCGCTGGCTCCAAGCCCGCTCGAGCACAGCAGCACGAACCTCGGCCCGGGCCAGTGCCCAGCGTGACGGGTCGGCGGCGCCCCCGAAGCGGTCGGCCAAGGCGACGGCCCGGTCGAGGGCCACCCAGCACATCACCTTGGACGAAACGTAGTGACGGGGGTGCTCCCGAGACTCCCACATCCCGGCGTCGGGCTCCGCCCATCCGGCGGCGGCGCGGTCGGCGACCGCCACCAGCAGATCGCGTAGGTGATCATCCAGTTCGCCGAGGTTGTCGCGCATGAGGTGGACAGCATCGAGAATCTCGCCGAGTACGTCGAGCTGCACCTGGGTCCATGCCGCGTTGCCGATCCGAACGGGGCGGCTGTCTTGATAGCCGCCCAGGTGTTCGAGTGTGTGCTCGTCGATGTCCCGCTCCCCCCCCACGCCGTACATGATCTGGAACGCCTCGTCGCCGACCACGCCCGTGGCGTTGGCGAACCAATCGAACAGACGCGCCGGCTCGTCGGGGCACGCCGCGATCCACAGGGACCGCGTCGTGAGGCTGAGGTCGCGCAACCAGGCGTAGCGGTAGTCGAAGTTGAGATCGCCTCCCAAGCGCTCGGGTAGCGAGGTGGTGGCGGCCGCGACCACCGCTCCCGAGGGTTGGTACGTGAGTCCCTGCAGCACGATGGAGCTGCGGCGGACCTCGGTCGCGTAGCGTCCCTCGTAACCGGTGTGCTGATCCGACCACGACTGCCAAGACGCTTGGGTGTCCTCGAGCGTCGTCACGGGAAGCGGCTCGTCGTCCGGGCCACCGAAATTGGCGCGGAACACAGCTCTGAGTTCCACCGAATCCCCTGGCTCGACATCGAACCGCGCTTGCAGGGATCCATTCTCGTGGCGAAATGGGATCGCGCCCATCAGGGTGACCTGGACCGGGCCACCGCGGGCGACTACGCCGGCGGCCGCGTGCCGGAAATGCGGCTGCGTTCGGCCGTATTCCATGCGAGGCGCGAAGTCGACCTCCATCGCGACGGTGCCGCGTACGCCCTCAACGCGGCGCACCAAGGTGTGCGGCGACCGCAGGCCGAGTTCGTGTCCGCGCGCACCGGGGTGCAACGCCGCCGCGTCGGTGAGTGTGACCTCGCCGGTTGCCGTCCGGAACACCGTGCGCAGAACCAAGGAATCGCCGAGGTAAGAGCGGTCGACGTCGAACTCCTGCACCGGTCGGATGGACCAGTGGCCGGCATCGGGATCGAGGAGGCGTCCGAACACCGAAGACGAGTCGAACCTCGGAACGCACCACCAGTCGACCGAGCCCCGGCGGTCGACCAGCGCGGCGGAGTGGCAGTCCGACAGGAACGCATAGTCGGCGATCGGGGGCTGACGCCACGGGTCGGAGCCCGGGGTGACACGGCGCAGCGGCATTATGTGCTCGGCATCATTCGACGTCGTTGCCCTGCCCTACGACGGGTCGACGTGTAAAGGACGCGGGCGGCGCCTCTTCGGGACCTGGCGACGGAGTACGTCGAGAAACCCAGCGACCAGCGGTGACCGTTCGTCCTTGCGCCACCGCCAACGCGACCACTGGTGTCGGTCGATGAAACGGGATCACCACCGTCTCCGCTGCGGTGAAGCCAGCGTTGAGACGCGGATCCGCTTGCGGCGCGCAAGCGCGTGATCGGCGGGCACGACCGCCACCAACGGCTCTTCGAGGAGCAACTCCTCGGCCAGGACGACGAAGGCGGGCAGGTGGCGCAACTCTACCGTCACTGCATCGCCGCGCAGGGTGCGCCGCACCTGTCACCCACCAACCGTACCCACGCCCCCGGCCGAATCATTAACAACCGCGAACTTCGGTAGATCCAGTGATTCGCCAAGCACGGCAGCGGGCAACATTGATACGTCTCGTCGCATACTGCCAAAGGGTTCCCACGTGAGCGCTGACACCCGGCCGAAGCTCGGCCCGGGCAGCAAGTTCCCAGACATCGAGTTGGCCGACCACGCCGGAAACCGTCGGCACCTGTCGGAGCTCGTCGGAGCTCGTCGGAGAGGACCCAACCCTCCTGCATTTCTACCGGGGATGGTGGTGTCCGAAGGAGCAGGCGTTCCTCCGGACGCTCGTCGCCCTACAGGACGAGGCCGAGGTCGCGTACACCCGCTTCGTGTCGGTGAGCGTCGACCCTCCTGAGGTGATCGCTGCCTTCCGCGCCGGGCTCGACGCCAGATGGACCTTTCTCTCCGACGCCGAACGCGCATGGTTGGACCGCCTAGGTCTGCGCGAGACCCCCGATACGCAAACCAATCCTTATGCGCCGACGGTGTTCACCCTGTTCCCCGATCGCCGCATCCACCGCCACTACAACGGCTACTGGTTCTGGGGTCGGCCTACCGCCGAGGAGCTCCGGGCCGACTTCCGCGCGATCACGCGGTCCATCCGCGACGACTGGGAGGTGCCAGATTCATGAGCGCATCCCAAACGAGCAGACGAGTGAGATGACGAGCACGAAGCCGTGAGCGCGTGGCACTGGCTGGCGCGCACAGAGGACCGCCCGACCGGCGCGCTCGGCTGCGCAGAGCTCTACGACAACGACGATCGCCAAGTCGGTTTCCTCGCCGCGTGGCACCAGGACGACGAGCACGCAGCCGACGCGGTGAAGGTCGACAGCCGCGCTGTCGCCCATGACGGTCCCCCGGGATGGGCGTCGATCGTCATGACCCGGCCCGGCACCGCTATCGCCTTCGACGACGCGGCGGTGTCCGCCGCGTTGCGCCATGCCCTTCGGCTCCCGTGGCCCGACGTGTGTTCGACCCTGGTGTCCAACGGGACCACGTTCGCCGGCGCGCTCACCGCCACCGCCCGCCCAGACTCGAGGGACCGACTCTGCGCTGACCCATTCGCTCGAGTCCTGCCGCGAGAGCTCGTTCGGATAGGGCCAGGTCTGCTCGGCCACACGCCCGCACCCGTCGGTCCCGGAATCCAACGTCATGGGTCGGGGCGACCCTGGCCCTGGGACCGCTTCGACTCGGGGATGCGATAGCGCGTGCCGGCCCCCATGCCCTCGCTCACGCGCGATCACGCTGTCGACTATCTGCTGCCCAGATCGTTCGCGGCCGATCAACGCCAACGCGTCGGCAGCGGGCGGGAAGGTCACCCGATGATGACGAGCACGGCATTGATCCAGGTCAATCTCGACGCAGGCCCAGGCGACGAGCGGCTCGACGCTGGTACTGCGACGCACAAACATCGACCGCACCGGTCGGTCGACAGGTGCCGGCGTGGAGTTGATGGCGGCGCCGCTCCGGATCGACGTTCACGTCGGACCCGGCCGGACGGACCCAGGTGACGACTACGCCGTTTCGCTGGCGACGAGAGTTCGCCCCAACGACAGCGACGTCAGGAGCAAGCGTGAAAATCGGAGATGTCGCCGGCATGGTCGGCAAGGGACTGGCCGCAGGCGCGGTGGGGACGGCGGTGATGACCCTGTCGAGCACCGTGGAGATGAAGCTTCGCGACCGGGAGGCCAGCTCGGCGCCGGCCAACGCTGCCGCCAAGGTGCTCGGCATCCAGCCCAAGGGGAAGGAGGAGAAGGCACGGTTCGCCCAAGGGGTCCATTGGGCCTACGGGACGTCGTGGGGTGCAGTGCGAGGCGTCATCGGAGCCCTGGGACTGACCGGTCCACTTGCCGCCGTCACTCACTTCGGCGCGGTCTGGGGGAACGAGCTGGTCATGCTGCCGGCCCTCGACGTGGCGCCGCCCTTGCGGGAATGGGGCGCGACCGAACTCGGTGTGGACGCCTTTCATCATGGCGTCTACGCCATCGCCACCAGCATCGCGTTCGAGCTCCTCGATCGACACTCCGGCCCGCGCACGTGACGACGACGCTCAAGCCGCGCTCGGTGGCCGACCGGCTCCGCATCGGGCAATTTCGCGCCGCATGCGATCTCCACGTGACCGCCGGCGCAATAGACGTGCCGCAGCTCGACGGCGTGCTCGATCCCGTGGGCGGCGAGCTGCATCCCGACCTCACCCGCCCGGGCCTCGGCCTCGAGTTCCCACGATCCGATGCTGCGGAGCTCCGAGTGGCATGACCAACACCGTCGACACCGCAAAGGTCGAGCAGATGCTCGCCGAGGGAGCCCAGGTCGTCGAGGTGCTTCCCTCCGCCGAGTACGAAGAGGAGCATCTTCCTGGCGCGTTGAGCATCCCCCTCAGCGAGATGACACGAGACGGTGTCGGCGGCTTGGACCCCGATCGTCCTGTCGTCGTGTACTGCTTCGACTTCCAGTGAGACATGAGTCCCCGAGCCGCGTGCCGGCTCACACAACTCGGTTTCACCGACGTCTACGACTACGTGGAGGGCAAGGCGGCGTGGATGGCCAGCGGCCTGCCCGTCGTCGGCACAGTCCGTGACGATGAGCGCGTCGCGTCCTTGGCGCGGCCGGCGGGGACCTGCACGATCGGGGCGACCGTCGGCGAACTCGACGGTGAGCCGCCGGGCAACGTGTGGGTGGTCGTCGATGATGCCGGCGTGGTCCATGGTGAGGTGCGCAGCGCCGTCGCCCGCTTAGCGCCCACGACCGCAATCGCCGACGTCGTGCAACCGGGGGTCGTGACTGCAAGGCCCAGCATGCGGGTCAGTGAGCTGGCAGAGAAGTTCGACGAGGGTTTCATGAGCCATGTCGTGGTAACCCGTCTGGACGGGACCTTGATTGGGATCATCGAGCGAGAGGACGTGCAACGGCGATGGTGACGGAGACGATCGAGGGTCACAGCATCGAGCTCGGCTATTGGCTTTCCAGCGAGGAGCACAGACCACACGAGTTGGTCGAGCACGCGCTCAGTGCCGAGGCCAACGGATTCCGCACGGCGATGATCTCCGATCATTTTCATCCTTGGACCCGTCAGCAGGGGCAGGCGTCGTTCGTGTGGAGCGTGCTTGGCGCCATCGCGAACGCCACCTCCGAGCTCGAGATCGGCACCGGCGTCACTGCACCACTCCTCCGGCTGCATCCGGTGGTGGTGGCCCAGGCAGCGGCCACGACGGCCGCGCTCATGCCCGGCCGGTTCTTCCTCGGGCTCGGCACCGGAGAACGCCTCAGTGAGCACGTCGTCGGTCGACACTGGCCCAGCGCGACGGTGCGCCGCGCCATGCTCGAGGAGGCGGTAGATATCATCCGCCGCCTGCTGTCGGGCTCGAACGTAAACCACCAGGGAGACCACTTCACCGTCGAGAACGCAGAGCTGTTCACTCGCCCTGACTCGCCCCCGAAGCTGATGGTCGCTGCCAGCGGGAAGCGCGGCGCGGCGCTGGCCGGACGGGTGGGCGACGGCCTGATCGGTGTTGCCCCTTCCGCTCCCCAGGTCGAAGCGTTCGACGCGGCCGGGGGCAGCGGCAAGCCGCACCTCGGACAGCTCCACGTGTGCTGGGCGGCCGACGAGGCCGAGGCACGGCAGACCGCGCTGCGGTGGTGGCCCAACGGCGCCATGGAAGGCGCCGTGCTCACCGATCTGGCTCGTCCCGGAGACTTCGAGAAGGTGGCCGGCCTCGTCAGCGAGGACGCCGTCGCCGCCAAAGTGATCTGCGGTCCGGATGTCGATCGGCATGTCCAGGCCATCGGCCGCTTTGCCAGCGCCGGTTTCGAGCGGGTCTATGTACACCAGGTGGGTCCGAACCAGCAGGGATTCTTCCGGTTCTACACCGATCACGTCATCCCCGCGTTGAATGCCTGAAGCACATGACCGGGAGCAGTGTTCGACTGTCCGTCGTGGGTTAGAGGGCCAGTGCACCCGGCGGGTTGACCGGGTGTCGGCAACCAGGATCTGACGGCGGTGCACAGGAGGTCCGCAATTGTTGATGTCAGCCCTACAGCGAGACGTGCATCAACGCAGTGCGATCTACATCTCCGCGACGGAGCACCCGTCCAGCGCGCCGCAGCCGCGTTGGCGCGGTGTTCCTCTTCCCTCGGTTTTCTTCCGGCTGACCGCGCGGACCCGATAACTCATCGAGTCGCGGCCGCCGCTGACCGCTTCTAGAAGGCCGCCTTGTCGGTCTTCTGGAAGACCTCGGGCACGGGGTACTGCCCGAGGGCGTAGAGCAGGATGGCCTGGTGCTGCTGGTCGATTATTTGGATCGACCCTGCCAGCTTGATGGCCGCCTTGTCAGTCAGGGTGGGGATGGCCTTGAGGTAGGTCTGCGCGGCGATGTCCTCGAGCATGAGCGCCAGCTTGGCGGCGCCACCGGCGTCCTTCACCTGGGCGAACTGCGCGTCGACGACGGGCTTGAGCTTGGCGTCGGGCGCGCTCACCGCAGGCTGATTCGCGGTTGTGAGGACCTTGTTCCACGCCTCGAGGTGGGCCTGGTGCTGGTTCATGGCCAGCTTCACATACGAGGCCACCGCGGGCGGGACGGTGCCGAGCTTGCCGGCGGTGGCGGCGTCGAGGGCCGCCTTGTAGGTGCCGACGGCGAGAACCTCGAGGCCCGCGGCCACCTTAGCTACCGTGAGGTCGCCGGCCCCGCCCCCGGCCGTCGTGGCGGTGTCCCCCTTGGTGGTGGCGGTGGACTTCTTATCGTTGCCGCCACACGCGGCCACGAGCACGGCAGCGCCGGCCATGCCGCTGCCGACCAGAAACGTTCGCCGGCTGACGCCGGCCGTGGTCGGCTCAGTGGTGGCGGTCTGGTCGCTCATTTGAGGGCTCCTGTCTCGGGCGTGGCCACGGTTTCCGCGGGGGTCTCTTCGAACGCCTTGGGGAAGGCAACGGTGCCGGCCGCGGCCGGCAGCTTGGCCAGCTCGACGGGGATGGCGATGAGCTCGGGAGCGTTAGCCTCGAGCAGGGCCTTGACGGCGCGCAGGGTGGCCAGGTGTTGGGACTCGACGCCCATCACGCTGCCCATGATCTCCTTTGAGCGCTGGTCGTCGAACATGGTCAGGTCGGTGAGATAGGTGTTGGTGGCGACCTGCTCGAGCGTCGCCGCCAGGATCACCACGTCGAGAGGGTTTTTGAGCGTGGGCTTGGCCTGCTCGACCACTGCGGCGAACTTGGGGTTCGGGGAGTCCTGCACCTTGCCGCCGAGTGCGGTCGTCTGGGCCTGGAACGCCTTCTTGTGCTCGTCGTGCTGCTTCATCGTCGTCTCGGCGAACTTGACCACAACCTGGTTGCCCGACTTGATGAAGGGCAGGCTGAGGG
>JACDEA010000435.1 GCA_013816725.1 Actinomycetota bacterium | reverse complement strand
CTGCTGGACCGGCACGGTACGCAACGCGACGCGGTTGGTCGAGTTGCACGCCGCCGTCAACGCCGCGAGCAGCGTGAAGGTGATCACGACGCGAGACCTACGCATTGACATTCGAGCCTCCCAGGGAAACGTCTTCACGGGACTGGTGTACCGGAAGCATCAGCAATTTCGCGGCGACCACCGGTCGGTTACGACGCGGCATCGAACCTGTGCCGTCCGGACCCAACACGGACAATCCCCGTGGAGAGGTGGACCCTCGCCTCGGCGCCGACGGGAACGTCGACGTCGAGGGTGACTGCATCGCCATCCCGCTGCCAACGGCTGCGGATCGGCCCGAGGACGGAGTTGTAGGTCGCCTCGACCCACTCGAGCGCATCGCACGGTTCGGGCGCGATGTCGAGCATTCGGCAACCGTAGACGTCGGCATCGAATCCGATACCGGCCGCGGTGCGGTAGAGCCACTCGCCGACGGCACCGAACGCGTAGTGGTTGAACGAGTTCATGCCCGCGTTTTGGAAGCCGCCGTCCGCCGTCCATCCATCCCAGCGCTCCCAGATCGTCGTGGCGCCGTGCTCGACGCTGTAGAGCCAGGACGGGTAGGTGCCCGTGAGCAACAGGCGGTAAGCGACGTCGTGGCGGCCACCCAAGCTGAGCGCGGGCAACAAGTGATTCACGCCGAGAAAGCCGGTCGTCAGATGTCCATTGTGCGCCTCGATGTCGGCGACCAAGTTGTCAGTAGCGTCGCTGACGTCGGCCGGTGGGATCAGCCCGAACCGCAGCGCGAGCGCGTAGCCGGACTGCGTCTCGGTCTTGAGCCGGCCGCCGTCCAGGAGATATGCGGCCCGGAAGGCCTCGCCGATGCGGTCGGCCAGCGCGTGCAAGGCGACGGCGTCATCGACGCGTCCCAACGTGGCCGCGGCCTGCGCCGTCCGGCGCGTGCTGTGCGCGAAGAAGGCGGTGGCGATGAGGTCCTTGTCGGTCTCGGCGTCGACGTTGAGCCAGTCGCCCATGTCGTTGTTCCGGCGTTCGAGCCACAGCAGACCAGGGTTGGCGTCGTGCACGTAGTTGACCCACGCGCGCATGGCCGGGTATGCCGCGATGAGGAGGTCGAGATCGCCATAGCGATGAGCGACAACCGCAGGGACGATCGTTCCGGCGTCGGCCCACCCCGCCGCACCGTCGGCCGGGTCGACTATGCGAGGGGCGACGTCGGGGAAGCCGCCGTCCTCCGACTGTGCGTCCACCAGGTCGCGCAGCCACTTCGTGTAGAAGGCGGCCGCGTCGGTGATATAGCACGCGGTCTCGACGAAAACCTGCGCGTCACCAGTCCAGCCCAGCCTCTCGTCGCGCTGCGGGCAATCGGTGGGGACTTCGAGGAAGTTGCCGCGCGCACTCCATACGATGTTCGAGTGCAGCTGATTGACCCGATCGTTGGAGCAGGCGAACGTGCCCGCTTGCGGCACGTCGGAGCCGATGACCACGCCCACGACGTCATCGGTGGACAGCGTTCCGTCGTAGCCGCTCACTTCGGCATAGCGGAAGCCATGGAACGTGAACACGGGCTCGCATATCTCGGCGCTGGCGCTGGCCAGCACGTAGGAGTCGGTGGCGGCGGCAGCCCGCAAGTTCTCGGTGTAGAGGCTGCCGTCGGCGTCGAGGATCTCGGCGTGGCGGACGGTGACGGTGGCGCCGGGAGCGCCCCGCAACGACAGCCGCAGCCACCCGACCATGTTCTGACCGAGGTCAATCCGGTGCGTACCACCACCCATGTCGGTGATCGACACCGGCGCGAGTTCTGTCAGCATGCGGACGGGTGGGCCGGGGGACACAAGCCGGCGCGCCGCGGTGCCGTCCGTGAGGCGCACAGGTGCGGTGGCGTCGACCGCCGACCGATGGTCGTGGACCTCGCCCAACAGCATGTCGCTGGTCCGAATCGGTCCCCGACCGGCGTGCCATTCCGGACCCGTGGAGTGCACCTCTCGCCCCGCTGCGGTTTCGGTCTCGATCTGCACAAGGAGCTGCGGCGTATCGCCGTAGTGCTCGCGCTGACCGACGAACCCGACCCAGCCCGCGTACCAGCCGTCGGCCAGCACGGCTTCGATGTGGTTGTCGCCGGCGACGAGGAGATCGGTGAGATCGAGCACCTGATAGTGGAGCCGGGAGTTGTAGTCGGTCCACCCGGGCGCGAGATACCCGTCGCCGACCTTGGCGCCGTTGCAACGCAGCTCATACAGCCCCAGCGCGCTGGCATAGGCGCGGGCCTGCGTGGGCGACGCGTCGAGCCGGATCGTGGTGTGCAGGTACGACACCGCCGACGGCGTCGGTGAACGCTCGGCCGGTGCAATCCACGCCGCTTGCCAATCGTCGGGGTCGAGCAAGCCCATCTCCCACCACGCACCCGGCGCGTACTCCGAGGCGGCGCCGGTCTCGTCCCACACGCGCACCGTCCAGTCGACGCGCTGGCGGCTGCGAAGCGGCGGGCCTGTGTACGGC
>JACDEA010000434.1 GCA_013816725.1 Actinomycetota bacterium | reverse complement strand
GATGCGACGTGGGGAAGGTCTTCGACGGCCAGCCCGGCCCAGGCGAACCACGGTCCGACGGCAGCGCCGACTTGGAGCCGAAGCCGGCGCACCGCCCCCGGCGTCACGTCTTGGTGGTGGCAACGCCGTCGATGCCGGCGAGCACTGCAGTGCCGGCGAGGTCCTCGTGTCTGGCTCACTGCAGGCCCTTCGACTGGCCGCGCTCGCTGCACGGCTCCGGTTGCCGACCTCCTACCCCCCTGCGCAACCGATAAACCCGACAATCCGGGCCTTTCCGCCCTGCAGGACTCTTGTCAGGAGCGTTTCGAGCCACGCGACGATCAGTTCACCTTCACGTCGTGACCGGTTAGCCGGCCAGCGGGAAGGGAAGGACCTCCCGAGACAGCGCTAGCCGAAAGAGGAGTCCCGTGAGCACGATCGAGCGATCAGTGACCGTCGACCTGCCGGTCCGGACGGTCTACAACCAGTGGACGCAATTCGAGCAATACCCGAAGTTCATGACCCATGTTGAAGCGGTCGAGCAGCTCGACGACACCCACCTCCACTGGACAGCAAAGGTGCTCGGCGCACGTCGCGAGTGGATCGCCGAAATAACCGAGCAGATCCCCGATCAACGAATTGCGTGGCGGGCCCAAGAGGGCAACAAGCACGACGGCACACATGGCGGCGTGGTCACGTTCCATCGCCTCGACGACGACCACACCCAGGTGATGCTCCAGCTGGACATGGCGCCCTCGGGCGTGAGCGAACGCGTGGCTGCCGGGGCCGGCGTCATGGAGGCCCGGGCCAAGAAGGACCTCAAAGCATTCAAAACCTTCGTCGAAAAGCGCGGCGGCGAGACCGGCGCATGGCGCGGCGACGTGGATCCCGGCGCGACGCCCCACCTCAAGGGTTCTCCCCTAAGCGTGACTGACCGCACCGTCGCCAACACCGGCGCCTATGAGGAGTGGACCAAGGAAGCGCTCTATGCCAGAGCGGCGGAGCTTGATGTGCATGGTCGCGGCCGGATGACCAAGGCCGAGCTCATCGATGCGCTGCGCTCTGCCTCGACGTGAGCGACGCCGGCCACGCGCACCTCGGAGGCCGGCACGAATTTCCGATCTTGCGTTAACCGATGACGCTCAGAGCGACGACAACGCCGACTACAAACTCCTCATCGCCAACGTGATCGACGGTCGTCTGCATGCGGTTCCGCGCGTATTGAGTGCTGGCGGCGTCCTACAGGGAGCGCGCGGGGGCGTCGACCTCCCGAGTGCGGACATCGACCCCGCGAAGTCCCACCTCGCCACGCACTACGCCACGATGGAAGCCGCCAACCTGTGGGACCGGGACACGGGCTGGAAGCGCGTCCCGTGAGGGATGCAGCGGTGCCAGGCGGTGCTCGACGGTGAGCTTCAGCGAAGCAGTGGAGACAGTCGGCAAGGTCGTCGACGGCGTTGGTGTCGGCGCCATCGTCATCGGCATCGCAGCCGCCAGTGTCGCCGCGCTGCGGCCAGCGGTGCCCGGATCCGACCGCTACCGGATCTACCGGCAACGGCTGGGACGGGCGATCCTGCTCGGCCTCGAACTCCTCGTCGCCGCTGACATCATCCGCACCGTCGCCGTCACACCCACCCTTACGAATGCCGGCGTGCTCGCCGTGATCGTGGTGATCCGCACGTTCCTCAGCTTCAGCCTCGAGGTCGAACTCGGTGGCCGCTGGCCGTGGCACCGGGAGCCCGATGCGCCCTCGTCACGTTGACACTGCCCCAAAGAGGATTCAGGAAATCAGGTGACAAGCGCAGCTGCGGTCGGCGCTCTCCTCGCGGCTGAGCGAGCCTCGCGTCAGCCGAGCCGATCTCATCTCACAGTCGGGCGCCGCCCAGCAACCCGCCCTGGTTGCCTACCGAACCCGCCTTCATGGCCGACGACTATCGTCGTGGTTGGCGTGCCGGGAAGCCTGGTCGGCGAATTGATCCGTCGACCCCTACCGGAGCACCATGACCGCACAGTCCACCGCACCGCAGCTCTGCTCGCAGCGCAACACCCGGCGAGCTAGTCATCCGCTTCGGACGGCCCGGCCACGATGAGCACCGAGCATTCGGCGGCGGCGCGTCAGTCGACACCGGCGCGGAGCCTGCCCGGCGTGGTGGCGCGGTTCGTGCGCACCGAGGCGTCCGGCGGCGTCGCGCTTGTCGTCGCCGCGCTGGTTGCGTTGGTTTGGGCGAACTCGCCGTGGCAGCACAGCTACGAGGCGCTGTGGCACAGCAGGGTCTCGCTCGGGTTCGGTGTCTTTCGGGTCGAGGACGACCTGCGCCACTTCGTCAACGACGGGCTGATGGCGTTGTTCTTCTTCGTGGTCGGTCTCGAGATCAAACGCGAGGTCGTGCATGGCGAGCTTGCCGACAAGCGTGTTGCCGCCCTGCCGGTGTTCGCCGCCGTGGGCGGCATGGTCGGGCCGGCGGCGCTGTATGCGTTGGTGGCCGGCGGCAGTGCCGGTGGCCACGGGTGGGGAATCCC
>JACDEA010000433.1 GCA_013816725.1 Actinomycetota bacterium | reverse complement strand
GCCGAGGCCGCCGCCGGCGCCGGTGATGATCGCAACTTTTCCGTCGTACCCGAGATCGGCCATGGGCGGGCAAGGTAGTCGCTGGGCATCGGCGTAGGTTTACGGCGATGGACGTGCTGCTCCTCGGGGGTCCGCTCTTTTTGGGCCGTCACCTGATCGATGCGCTGCTCGCTGGCGGGCATCGCGTGACGATGTTCAACCGCGGCAAGACGAATCTCGACGCCTTTCCCGACGTGGAGCGCCTCGTCGGCGACCGGCGGTCCGACGTGACCGTGTTGAACGGCCGGTCGTGGGACGCGGCGATCGACACCAGCGGGTACTTCCCGGCCGACGTGCAGCGAACGATGGACGCCGTCGACGGAGCCGTCGCGCATTACACATTCGTGTCGACCATCTCGGTCTACGCCGACGCGTCGACGGCGGGCTTGGACGAGAGCGCGCCGGTGGGCCGCCTCGACGATGCCGGTGTCGAGGAGATCACCGGCGAGAGTTACGGTCCGCTCAAGGCTCTGTGCGAGGAAGCGGCCGAAGCGGCGATGCCGGGGCGAGTGGCCAACGTGCGGCCCGGGCTCATCGTCGGACCCAACGACCCAAGCGACCGGTTCACGTATTGGGTGCGCCGGCTGGCCGGTGGCGGCGAGGTGCTGGCGCCCGACCGGCCCGACATGCCCGTGCAGGTGATCGACGTGCGCGATCTGGCCGAGTGGATCGTGCGGCTCGCGGCGTCGGGCACGACCGGTGTGTTCAACGCGACCGGGCCGGCGAAGCCGCACCGCTTCGACGCGGTGCTCGAAGCCTGCCGGGCCGCCGCCGGCAGCGATGCGTCGATCACGTGGGTCGACGAGGGTTGGCTGGCCGAGCAGAAGGTCGGGTACTGGGTGGAACTGCCGCTGTGGCTGCCGGGCGGTGAGGGCTACGACGGGTTGTCGGCCGTCGACGTGTCGCGGGCGATCAACGCCGGACTGACCTTCCGTAGCCTGGCCGACACCTCCGCGGCGACCCTCGAATGGGACCGCACTCGGGGCGGCGGCGGGATGGACGCGCAACTGTCGGCCGGGCGCGAGGCCGAACTGCTGGCACTGTGGGGCGACAGGTGAGCGTGGCGGCCGCATGGGTGCCGCCCGGCAAGGGCCGGTGGGCGCTCGAGCGCTCGCATTTCGGGGGCCGCTTCACCGTCGCGTACCGGGAGGTGTATCGGCGAGGCCAGCACGACGGGATGCGGGCGGCCATGGCACGTTACGGCGCGCCGATCAGCCACATGGCGATCGAGTTTCTCAACGACCGCCCGTACATGCGCATCGTGCCGCTGGTCGATCCACCCGGCCGCATGGGATCGCGGCAACCGCCGGCCTTCATGGTGTGGTTGCTCGCCCGCGTGCACCCGGCGTTCCGTCGCCGCAACCGCGCCGCCCGCGAGATGCTCGAGTCGCAGTTATGGCGCGCGGACGGCCGCCGGTGGTACGAGGAGCAGAAGCCGGAGATGGTGAGCGCGAACTTGGCGTTGCAGGACGCGCCGATCGAGTCGATGGCCGACACCGAAGTCGCCGCGCACGTGGCCGTCTGCGTCGACAACGTTTACCGCGGCGTGCGGCTCCATTTCGAGTTGGTCGGATGCGACGCGTTCGCGGTGGGCGACTTCATGGTCGCCGCCGAGGGGTGGGGGATCGGCGGTGGCGAAGCGCTGGGGCTGATGGCCGGCTCGTCGCCGGGATCGTCGGATGCCGCCCGTCAGCTGGCCGCCGGCGACGTCGACGCCTACCTGCGGCACTACGGGTGGCGGGCGGTGGCCAACTACGACGTCGACGCGCCGACCGTCGGCGAGATGCCCGAGGTGCTCAAGGCGGCGCTGTCTGCTGCTGGCCAGCGCGGCGTGCGCGAGGCGACACCGCCGATCGACGCGGCGCGGGTCCGGGTTCCCGAAGCCGAGCGGGCTCGGTTCGACGCACTCCTGACCGAGGCCCGCTACGCGTACGGCATACGGGACGACAACGCGGGGATCACGCTGCAATGGACGGTCGGCCTGTTCCGTCGAGCGCTCCTCGAGGCCGGACGCCGGCTGACCGAGGCCGGACGCCTCGATAGTCCTGAGGACACTTTCGACCTCACTCCGGAGGAGACCCAGGGATTGCTCCGTGGTGACAGTGAGCCGCCGTTGGCGGCTGTGCGCGAGCGGGTCGAGCGCCGCCGCGCCAACAATGCGCTCGACGCGCCGCGCTTCCTCGGCCCTGAAGACGCCATTCCTCCGCTCGGGCCGATGCCCGCGCCGCTGCGGCGGGTGTCGGCCGCGTTGCTCATCCAGGCCGATCACCTAAACAGCGACGAAGCTCACCCTGAATTGTCGGGGTCGGGCATCGGAACCTCGACCGCCAGCGGTCCGGCGCGCCTGGTGCGGTCGCCCGAGGACGCGTTCGACCGGTTGCAGCCGGGCGACATCCTCGTGACCACGATGACCACGCCGGCGTACGACGCGGTGCTTCCGATCGTCGCCGGGCTGGTTGT
>JACDEA010000034.1 GCA_013816725.1 Actinomycetota bacterium | reverse complement strand
GCTGGGGAGTGGGCGGTCGAGGAGATCACGCTGGTGGCCAGCCGTCTCCACCCCCAGGGCGCCCGCTACGAGGTCGTGCATCGCCACCCGCTGGCCTAATGGGGTTGACCGGCCGGCCATCGTTGACCGAACAGGCGTTCGGAATTACACTTTTGGAACTACACCATGGTTGTTGTTACACCTCGTCCGTATGGTGGGCGACGACGTATCCGGCTAGAGCAGAGAGGGGCTCCACGATGGAGCGAGAAAAGGCAATCGACATGGCCCGGGGCCAGATCGAGAAGCAGTACGGCAAGGGCTCGATCATGAAGATGAACGAGAAGACCAGCCTCGATATCGCGGCCATCCCCACCGGGGCGCTGGCGCTCGACATTGCCCTCGGTATCGGTGGGCTCCCTCGCGGGCGGATCGTGGAGATCTTCGGCCCGGAATCGAGCGGAAAAACTACATTGGCCATGCACGTCGTCGCCGAGGCACAGCGCAACGGCGGCATCTGCGCGTTCATCGACGCCGAGCACGCGGTCGACCCCGTGTACGCCCAGGCCATCGGCGTCAACATCGATGAGTTGCTGATCTCGCAGCCCGACACGGGGGAGCAGGCTCTGGAGATCGCCGACATCCTGATCCGGTCCGGCGCCCTCGACGTCGTCGTGATCGACTCGGTCGCCGCTCTCACTCCCCGGGCCGAGATCGAAGGCGAAATGGGCGACACGCACGTCGGGCTCCAGGCCCGGCTCATGTCGCAGGCCTTGCGCAAGCTCACCGGTTCGATCAGTCGCACGCAGACCATTGCCATATTCATCAATCAGCTGCGAGAAAAAATTGGCGTCATGTTCGGATCGCCGGAAACAACCCCCGGTGGGCGGGCGCTGAAGTTCTATTCGTCGGCTCGGCTCGACATTCGCCGCATCGAGGCGATCAAGGACGGCGTCGAGGTGGTCGGCAACCGCACGCGGGTGAAGGTCGTGAAGCTGAAGGTGGCGGCGCCGTTCAAGCAGGCCGAGTTCGACATCATGTACGGGCACGGCATCAGCCGCGAGGGGTCGGTCATCGATGTGGGCGTCGACTACGGCATCGTGAAGAAATCGGGTGCCTGGTACACCTACGAGGGCGAGCAGCTCGGGCAAGGCAAGGAGAACGCCAAGCAGTTCCTGATCGAAAACCCCGAGCTGATGGTCACGATCTACGAGCGGGTCTGCCAGGCCGCCGGCATCAACGGGGTGGCCGACGACGTGAAGCTGGGCGAACAGGACGCCGACGACGCCGACGTGCCGCTCGGGGCCGACCCGAAGGACGACGAGCCGATCCTGCTCGACAGCTGACTCGCCTCATTCAACAAACGGGCAGGAATTGCTCCGCGGCCCAGCGAACCTCCCATTGAGGGGGGACGGTCCATGGGGCACGACGTGCTCAAGGTTTCCAGCAAGTCCAATCCGCACGCGGTCGCCGGGGCGCTGGTCGGCATCGTGCGGGCCGGAGGCGCCGCGGCGGTGCAGGTGGTGGGCGCCGGCGCGTTGAACCAGGCGATCAAGGCCGTCGTCATCGCCCGGGGCATGCTGGCCGGCGCCGGGCTCGACCTGGTGTGCGTTCCCTCGTTCGCCGAGATCGACATTGGCGGCGAGAGCCGCACCGCGCTGCGCCTCGCGGTCGAACCGCGGCAACGCAGCACGTCGGCGACCACCGCCTAGCCTGACGGGGTGACCCGCAAGTACTTCATCCGCACGTTCGGGTGCCAGATGAACGAGCACGATTCCGAGCGCGTCGCCGGCCTCCTCGAGTCCGAAGGGATGGAACGGGCGAGCGGCGTCGACGACGCCGACGTCGTCGTCCTCAACACCTGCTGCATCCGCGAGAACGCCGACAACCGGCTGTACGGGAACCTCGGCCAGCTCAAGTCGCTGAAGGACCGGCGCCCGGACCTCCAGATCATGGTCGGCGGCTGCCTGGCGCAAAAGGACCGCGGCCTCATCCAGGACAAGGCGCCGCAGGTCGACGTCGTGTTTGGCACCCACAACGTCGGTCGGGCCGCCGTGCTGCTCGAGCAGGCCCGCACCGGCGGCCCGGTGCTCGAGATCCTCGACGAGACCACTGCGGGGAGCGACGACGCGTTCGCCAGCGCGCTGCCGGTCTGCCGCGACGTGCCGTTCGCCGCGTGGGTCACGATCCAGATCGGCTGCGACAACACCTGCGCGTTCTGCATCGTGCCCGCCGTCCGGGGCAAGGAGATGAGCCGCGCCTTCGCCGACATCGTCGCCGAAGTGGAGCGGGCGGCGGCCGACGGCGTGACCGAGGTGACGCTCCTCGGCCAGAACGTGAACTCCTACGGCCGCGACATCACCCGTCGCCGTCCCCTGTTCGCCGACCTGCTGCGCGCCGTCGGTGGCGTCGAGGGCATCCGCCGGGTGCGGTACACCAGTCCCCATCCGAAGGACCTGCGGCCCGAGACCATCGCGGCGATGGCCGAGGTACCCACCGTGTGCGAGCACCTGCATCTCCCGCTGCAGTCGGGTAGCGATCGCGTGCTGGCCGCCATGCATCGCGGCTACACCGCGTCGCGCTACCTCGCCAAGCTGGCCGCGGCTCGGGCTGCGGTTCCCGATCTGGCGGTGACGACCGACATCATCGTGGGGTTCCCGGGCGAGACCGAGGCCGACTTCGAGCGCACCCTCGAAGTGGTGGCCGAGGCGCAGTACGACAGCGCCTACACGTTCCTGTTCTCGGCCCGTCCCGGCACCGAAGCGGCGGCCATGACCGACGAGTTCGTGCCGTCCGATGTCGCCGCTGATCGTTTCGAGCGGCTGCGCGCCGTGGTCGAGCGGTCGGCCCGCATGAAGCACGACGCCCGCATCGGGCGCACCGAAGAAGTTCTCGTCGAGGGACCGAGCAAGAAGAACCCGGCGTTCACCACCGGCCGTACGCGGCAGAACAAGCTCGCGCACTTCCCCGGCACGGCCATGCCGGGCTCGTACCGCGAGGTCACCGTCACCGCCGCCGCCGCGCACCACCTGATCGCCGGGTAGGCGGCGTGGGCCACGTCGTGCTGTTGGGCCCGACGGCGTCGGGGAAGTCGGCCCTGGCCATGCAGATCGCTGCGCAGCGCGACGACGTGGAGATCATCGCGGTGGACTCGATGCAGGTGTACCGAGGGATGGACATCGGCACGGCCAAACCGACGGTGGCGGACCGGGCCGCGGTGCCGCACCACGGGCTCGACCTGGCCGACCCGTCCGAAGACTTCACCGTCACGCGCTACCGCGACGCGTTCGACGCCGCGCTCGCTGCCATCGAGCAGCGCGGGCACCGCGCCCTCCTCGTCGCTGGAACGGGCCTCTACCTACGGGCGGTCACCGACCGCCTCGACATCCCCGGTCAGTGGCCCGACGTGCGGAGGAGCCTCGAAGCCGATCCCGACACCGAGGCGCTCCATGCGCGACTGGCACAGCTCGACCCCGACGCCGCCGCCCGCATGACCGCGACGAACCGTAGGCGTGTCGTGCGGGCGCTGGAGGTGACGCTGGGTAGCGGCCGGGCCTTCTCGTCGTTCGGCGACGGCCTCACCGCCTACGGCCCGGCGCCGTTCCGGTTTGTCGGGGTGGACGCCGACGCCGACGCGCTGGCCGCCCGCATCGACGAACGGCTCGAGACCATGCTGGCCGCCGGGTTCATCGACGAGGTACACGGCCTCCAGGACCAGTTGTCGAGAACGGCGGCGCAGGCCCTCGGCTACCGCGAAGTCCTGGCCCACCTGCGCGGCGAACTCACCCTGGACGACGCCATCGCCCTCATCGGCCAACGCACCCGACGCTTGGCCCGCCGTCAGCGGGCGTGGTTCCGCCGCGACCCTCGCGTTGAGTGGCGGAAACCGGTCGAAGTGGCCGGCGCAGTCCTGGGAGACTGGGACCGATGCCGGAATCTGTCTACGCGGGGCTAGGTAACGCGTTCGCGATCGTGTTCGACGCGCCCGTCGATGAGGACGAGGCGCGCCGGCTGTGCGTGGCGCGCCGGATCGACGGCGTGATCAGCGCATCGCCCGGCGGCGACGGCGCCGACCTCACGATGATCCTGCGCAACGCCGACGGCAGCCGGGCCGAGGTGAGTGGCAACGGGCTCGCGTGCCTGGGTCAGGCCGCGGTGGACAGCGGCGCGGTGACGGGGCCCGACGTCGTCATCGACACCGACGCCGGGCGCCGTCGCGTTCGGATCGGCGACGCGGTCACCGTCGACATGGGCGAAGCGGTCATCAAGGACGGCGACGACGGTGCCGTGTTCGTCGACGTCGGGAACCCGCACCTCGTCTTCCCGGCCGGCGACGTCGGCGCGCTGGGCCGCGACCATCCCGACATGAACGTCGAGGTGATCGCCCGGCGCGGCGACGACGCCATCGACATGGTGGTCCACGAACGGGGCGTCGGGGTCACCCAGGCGTGCGGAACCGGCGCCTACGCGTCGGCCGCCGCCGCCCGCAACTGGGGCTGGGTCGGCGACGCCGTCACCGTGTACCAGCCTGGTGGTGTCGCCGCGGTCGACCTGGCCGCCCGCACCTACACGGTGAAGGTCACGTCGTGTCGCTGATCGAACGCGCCTTTCGCGAACGCATCATCCTCGTGGGCGTCACCATCCCGCCGACGTCGGTCACCGAGACCGAGGCGCACCTGGACGAACTGGCGCAGTTGATCGATACGGCCGGCGCCGACGAGGCCGGGCGCGTGCTCCAGCGACGCGATGCGCCCGACCCGGCGACGTACATCGGCAGCGGCAAGGCCAAGGAGCTGCACGAGCTGTCGGAATCGGTCGACGCCCACACCGTGGTCTTCGACGACGAGCTGTCGCCGGCGCAGCAGCGGAACCTCGAGAAGATTCTCGGTCGCACAGCGATCGACCGCACCGACGTGATCCTCGACATCTTCGCCCAGAACGCCCGCACCCAGGAGGGCAAGGCCCAGGTGGAACTCGCGTTGCTGCGTCACCGCCTGCCGCGGCTGCGCGGCCGGGGGAAGGGTCTCAGCCAGCAGGCTGGCGCGATGGGCGCCGGCGCGGCGCGGGCGCCGATCGGGTCCCGCGGGCCGGGCGAGACGCAGCTGGAGATCGACCGCCGCCGTCTGGTGCGCCGCATGACCAAGCTCGAGGCCGACCTCAAGCGCCTCACCAAGACGCGGCGCACGCAGCGGCGCGGCCGTCAGCGCTCGGGCCTGTTGACCGTGTCCCTCGTCGGCTACACCAACGCGGGCAAGTCCACGCTGCTCAACACCCTCACCGACGCCGACGTGCTGGTGGAGGACCGCCTGTTCGCAACGCTCGATCCCCGCACCCGGCGGATGCAGCTGCCGGGCGGGGAAACCGTCCTGCTGTCCGACACCGTCGGCTTCGTCCGCAAGCTCCCGCACCAGCTGGTCGAGGCGTTCCGCTCCACGCTCGAGGTGGTGGCGGAATCCGATCTGCTCGTCCACATCGTCGACGCCGCCGCCGCCGACCCCGACGGTGAAATCCACGCCGTGCGATCCGTCCTCGCCGAGATCGGCGCCGGCGACGTACCCGAGCTGCTGGCGTTCAACAAGGCCGACGTCACGCCCGAGGCCAAGCGGCTCTCGGGCATGCATGAAGGATCCGTCGTCATCTCGGCCAAGAGCGGTGAAGGGATCGAAGCCCTCCTCGTGGCCATCGGCGACCGCTTGCGGGCCGGCAGCCGCGTGGTCGAGTTGCTGGTGCCGTACGAGCGGGGCGACGTGGTCGCTGCGTTGCACCGCGAGGGCGAGGTCCTCGACGAGGAGCACGACGGCGACGGCACGCGGATCAGGGCTCGGCTCGACGCCGCCGGCGCCGCCCGGTTCCGCCAGTTCGTGGCGCGGTGACCACCGTCGGGTTCGAGCCGCCGCCCTATCCGTACGAGCGGTTGGCCGGGGCCAAGGCCAAGGCCGAAGCCCACGACGGCGGCGTCGTCGACTTGTCGATCGGGACGCCGTGTGACGCACCGCCGCAGGTCGCCCTCGACGCGCTGGCCAACTCGGATGCCGAGCGGGGCTACCCGGCTTCGGTGGGCAGCCCGGCGTACCGCGAGGCCGCCGCCAACTGGATCGCCCGTCGCTTCGGGGCCGACCTCGACGCCGGCGCGCAGGTCGCCGCCTGCGTCGGTACCAAGGAGTTCGTGGGCACGCTGCCCCAATGGCTCAGGCTGCGGAGCCCCGACAAGGACACGGTCCTGTACCCGTCGATCGCCTATCCGACCTACGAGATGGGCGCCGTCCTCGCTGGGTGCCGGGCCGTCGCCGTCGACGCCCTCGACGCGGTGTCACCCGAGGACGCCGCCCGCGCCCTCCTGCTCTGGGTCAACTCCCCGGCCAACCCCACCGGCGAGGTGGTCGACCTGGGTGCGGCGGCGGCGTGGGGTCGCGCCCACGGCGTGCCGGTATTCAGCGACGAGTGCTACGTGGAGTTCACCTGGAACGGCCGGGGGCGGTCGATCCTCGAGCACGGCAGCGACGGCGTGGTGGCGGTGCACTCGCTGTCGAAGCGATCGAATCTGGCCGGGCTGCGGGCCGGGTTCTATGCCGGCGACGGCGACCTCGTGCACTACCTCTCCGAGGTCCGCAAGCACGTCGGCCTCCTGGTGCCCGGGCCGGTGCAGGCCGCTGCGGTCGCCGCGTTGGGCGACGACTCCCATGTCGACGAGCAGCGCGAGCGCTACCGCCGGCGTCTCGAGTTCTTCCGCACGATCGTCGACGCGCCGATGCCCGACGGTGGGTTCTACCTGTGGGCGCCGATCGCGGGCGGCGACGCGTGGGCGTTCACCGAGGACCTGGCCGCGCGCGGCGGCGCGCTAGTGAGCCCGGGCGACTTGTACGGGCAATCCGGCGCCGGGTGGGTGCGCGTCGCGGTGGTGCAACCGATGGAGCGCCTCGAACTGGTCGCCGAGCGTCTGGCGCGCTAGGGCCCGCTCACCTTCCGCGCGGATTTAGGCACGCCAGACGCACCAAAATCCGCGCGGAAGCGTCAAGGGAACGCAAGAGCGCGGCGCCGGAACTGGCGTACGCCGTTGTCGACGACCCAGCCGTGGCCCCACTCCATCAACGGACGACCCCACCGGGCCAGGTCGCGCAACCCAGGCGAACACAACTCGAGTTGCCAGGCGAGTCGGGCGGTGCACCCGTCGCCGTGTGGCGCGACTTCGAGGCGGGCCGGTCCAACCAGATCGCCGGTCACGTGGGTACGGACCAGGCGGCCGCGCTCCATCTCGACGACGTTCACCGTGAACTTGAGCGAGTAGGGAAACGGCCCGCGCACGACGCAGCGCGCCGAGGTGCCTTCCTCGAGGCCGCCGCCGTCGAATTCGCGTAACCAACGCCACCAGCGCGGGTAGTCGGCGGTGCGCTCGAGGACGTCCCAGAAATCGGTTGGCGCGACGTCGAAATGCCACGAGCGGTCGAAGTCGAACGGCCGCATCAGCGCCGACGCAGGACGGCCCAGATCCCGAGCCCGGCGGCAGCGGCGGCGCCCGACCACTCGCCCGGCAATGCCTCGGCCACGTCCTCCGGTGGCAGGTGGATCGGCGTGTCATCGCCGCGGGTGTTGACCCACAGCACCACGCCGTCGGGCGCGACGACGCGGTCGACCTCGCGGGGGAACAACAGCGCGTTGACGAGGACGGCGGCGTCGAACGTGCCCGTCGCGAACGGCAGGTGATTGGCGTCGCCCTGCACACGCCGGCCCGACCCCTGGACGATCATGGCCGCGGAAAGGTCGAGCCCGACGACGGTTCCGAAGTGCTGTACCAGCAGCGGAGTGGCCAGGCCCGAGCCCGAGCCGATCTCGACGCACGTGCCAGTGCCGACGTCGCCCCGTTCGAGCGCGTCGACCAGCGCGTCGTACCGGCTGATGCCGGTCTGGCGTTCGTTCCACTCGGCGGCCATGCCGTCGAACAGCGCGGCGACCTTGGCGGCCCGCTCCGGCGTCCACGTGGAGGGGTCAAACGCGGTCTGGCGCGTCACCCGCTGCATCGCCTCCTTGATCTCCAGCGGCAGCGGCTGGTCGGCCGGCGCCGAGACGACCTGGTCGAGCCAGCGGATCATGGCGCCACGCTACGGTCTACCGCCGTGCCCGATCTGCAAATGCGTATCGAAGAGCTGTGGGAGAACCGCGACGCAGTCGTCGCCGGTGACACCGCGGCGACCGCGGTCGTGCACGAAGCAATCGACCTCCTCGACACCGGAGCAGCGCGCGTGGCCGAGGTCTTCGACGGCACACCCGTCGTCCAAACCTGGCTCAAGCAGGCGATCCTGCTCCTGTTCAAGCTCTCGGCGATGGAAACGATTGAAGTAGGGCCCTTCGAGTACGCCGACAAAATCCCCCTGAAAACGGGGTATGCGGCGGCCGGCGTGCGTGTTGTGCCGGGAGCGTCGGCCAGGTGGGGGTCCTTCCTCGAACCCGGCGTGATCTTGATGCCGAGCTACGTCAACATCGGCGCGCGGGTAGGGGCCAACACCATGGTCGACACGTGGGCGACGGTGGGATCCTGCGCGCAGATCGGCGCCAACGTCCACCTCAGCGGTGGTGTGGGTATCGGCGGCGTGCTGGAGCCGCCGCAAGCCGCGCCGGTGATCGTGGAGGACAACTGCCTCATCGGGAGCCGCTGCATGGTGGTCAACGGCGCCCGTGTGCGCGAGGGCGCGGTGTTGGGTGCCGGCACGATCCTCACGCCGACGATCCCGGTATTCGACGGAGAGACCGGCGAGGAGCTGGAGCGCGGGGTCGTCCCGCCGTACTGCGTCGCGGTGCAGTCGTGGATCCAGAAGAAGTTCGCCGGCGGCGAATTCGGCACGCCCTGCATCCTCATCCGCCAGCGCCTCGAGCCTGGCGAGCGTTCTCACCTGAACGACATCCTGCGCGAGCAGGACATCGCCACGTGACCACGACCGACCTGCTCGCGCGATGCGCGCAGCTCGTCGACATCCCCTCGGTCAGCCACGACGAAGCGGCCATCACCGACTTCATCGAGAGCGAGTTGCGAGCGGTGCCGTGGCTGACGCTCGATCGCGTCGACCACACACTCGTTGCCCGCACGACGTTCGGGCGCGACCGGCGGATCATCCTGGCCGGTCACACCGACACCGTGCCGGCCAACAACAACGACCGGGCCCGCATCGACGGCGACGTGCTGTGGGGTCTGGGATCGGCCGACATGAAGAGCGGGGTCACCGTCCTACTCGAGCTGGCCCGCACCGTCGACGCACCGCTGGTCGACGTCACCTACATCTTCTACGAGTGCGAAGAGGTGGCGTCGCAACACAGCGGGCTGCTGAAGGTGGAGAAGGCCCGCCCCGAGTTGCTGGCCGGTGACGCCGCGGTACTGGCCGAGCCCACGAGCGCCCGCATCGAAGCCGGTTGCCAGGGCGCCATGCGCGTGGCGGTGACGATGACGGGCGAGCGGGCCCACACCGCTCGGCCGTGGATGGGCACCAACGCCATCCACCGTCTGGCGGGCGTCCTGGAGCGGGTAGCCGCCTACAAAGAGCGCCGGCCCGTCCTCAACGGGTGCGAATTCCGCGAGGCACTCCAGGCGGTGCACGTCGAGGGCGGCGTGGCCGGCAACGTCGTCCCCGATCGGGCGGTGGTGACGATCAACCACCGCTACGCGCCCGATCGCACGACCGACGAAGCGTTCGAGCACGTCCGTTCGGTGGTGGCCGACGCGTTGGGGCCGAACGACGCGGTCGAGTTGCGGGACGCGGCCGCCCCGGCGCCGCCGGCGCTCGATCACCCGCTGCTCGCCGACCTGGTGGCGCGGGTCGACGCACCGCCGATGGCCAAGCTGGGCTGGACCGACGTGTCGTTCTTCGCCAACCGGGGCACGCCGGCCACCAACTTCGGCCCCGGCGACCCCAACGTCGCCCACAGCGCCAACGAGCACGTGCAACGGCAAGAGATCGAGCGCGTTCACGCCGCGCTCGAGGGCCTGCTGACGACCGGAGCGGCCTAGCCGATCAGCTTGGCGTCGAGGCGTATCTCGGCCGCGGCCAGCAGCACCGAAACCGGGCAGCCCGACTTGGTGGACTCGGCGATCTCCTGAAATGTGGCGTCGTCGATGCCAGGAACTTCAGCTTCGGTGTGCAGGTCGATGCGCTGGATGCGGAACCCGGCGTCGGTCTTGCTGAGGTGCACGTCGGCGGTCGTCGAGACCCGCGTCGGCGGGGTTTCGTTGCGGCCCAGCGCGCCCGACAGCGCCATTGAAAAACACCCGGCGTGGGCGGCGGCGAGTAGCTCCTCGGGGTTGGTGCCGTTGCCCTCTTCGAACCGCGAGCTGAACGAGTACTGACCCTCGAACGCTCCACTGCCGAACCGCATGTGCCCCTTGCCGTCTTGCAGCGTGCCTTCCCACTGCGCTTCGGCGGTACGAACGGGCATGTGTTCCTCCTCGGTTGTCCGGAGCTGGATCACTTTGGCCGGATTTTGCCCGCGACAGTACCCGGGGGTGATGACCGGACGGGTCCACGCGCATGGCACCATTGTCCGATGCGCCGCCTCACCCTCTTGCTCGCCGCGCTGGTGGGCGTCTTTGCTCTCGCCCCCGAGGCGCACGCGTCCAACGACTCGTACTTCAACGAGCAGTGGAACCTGGCCAGGGCCAACGTCCCCGACGCGTGGGGGACGTCCACCGGCGCGATCCGGGTCGGCGTTGTCGACACCGGAATCGACGCCGGTCACCCCGACATCAGCGGCCACGTCGTGGCCAGCGCGGGCTGCCAGAACGCCAGCGGTGGGAATGCGTCGGAATGCACGGGCTCGGCCGACGACGTGGTCGGCCACGGCACCCACGTGGGCGGGATCATCGCCGCCACCAAGGACAACGGTGAAGGTGTGGCGGGGGTGGCGCCGTCGGCCCAGCTCGTATTCGCCCGCGTGTTCGACGACAGCGGGAGCACCGACTACCCCGAGGTCCTCGCCGGGGCTCGCTGGGCCATCGACCACGGTGCCAAGGTCATCAACTTCAGCCTGGGCGACGGCGGGTTGTACGGCACCGGCCTGCTCATCACCAACAGCCAGATGAAGGACGTCGCCAACCAGGTGTGGGGCGCCGGCGTGATCCCCGTCGTCGCCGCCGGCAACGGTCAGCCGACCTGCGGCGAGTGGTCGAACACCAACGCCGTGGTCGTCACCGCCACCGGCTTCAACGATGAGCGGGCCGACGACGCCTGCGCGCCGACCAACGCGCGCTGGGGCGTCGCCGCGCCGGGCGGCAACAGCCACGGCGGCTGCGACGTCGGTGCAGGGCAGAACCCGTGCGTGCTGTCGACCTACGCCCGATCGAAAACGCCGCCGGGCAACGCGCCGTACGCGTACCTCGAGGGCACGTCCATGGCCGCGCCGGCCGTCACCGGTGCGATCGCCGATCTGCTGGCCAAAGGAATGTCGAACATCGACGCCATCAACAAGCTGCTGGCCACGGTCGACCCCGTGGGGTGCGGGTCCGGATGCAAGGGCCGCATCAACG
>JACDEA010000432.1 GCA_013816725.1 Actinomycetota bacterium | reverse complement strand
GTCGGCCAGCGCGCGGCTCGTCGCCTGCTGGTGCAAGTGGAACGCCGTCTTGTCATCGACCCGCCCGCAGTCCGACAGCGCGGCCCCGACGATCGCAACCCGTCGAGTCACGCGGTTAGCGGAGCCGCCACTCGACCCGCTGGCCGGACGCGAACACCTTCTGGCCCTCGTCGATCGACGCCGGGTCACTGCCCAGCCCGACCATGGCGTAGGCCATGGCCAGCGCCTGCGAGCGGCTCATGTCGCGGGCGTGCCACAGGTTGCGCACGGTGCCCTGCACGGGCAGCGCCGGCTGCGACGCGATGCGCGACGCCACCCACTGCGCGGTGTCGCGCAGCTCGGCGGCGGGCACCACTTCGCTGACCATGCCGATCTCGTGGGCCCGCTTGGCCGACATTCGCTCGTGGGCGCCGAGCAGCGACATGCGCATGATCTCTGGGAACGGCATGAGCTGGAGCATGTTGGTGGGTTCGAAGGCGGCGATCATGCCGTAGGTGACGTGCGGGTCGAAGAACGTGGCGTCGTCGCTGGCGATGATGAACTCGCACTCGCCCAACAGGTAGAACGCGCCGCCGCAGGCGATCCCGCGCACCGCAGCGATCACCGGCTTCCACAAGTCGTTGGTCTTGGGGCCGATCACGTGACCGGGGTCGTCGAACTGGAACGGCGTGCCCACCTCACCGACGCGCCCGTCCTCGGGCCGTTCGTCGCGGCCCGCCCCCATCGTCTCCTCGCGGTCGATACCGGTGCAGAACGCGCGGTCGCCGGCGCCGGTGAGGACAACGCAGCGCACGTCGTCGTTGGCGCGCAGCCCGCGCCACACCGCCTTCAACTCCTTCTGCATGGCGATGTTGAACGCGTTGAGATGCTGGGGCCGGTTGAGCGTCACCCAGGCAACGCCGTCGACCTCCTCATACAGCAGCGTGTCGTAGGAGTCAGCCACGCTCGTTAGCGGCCACCCATCTGGAGGCCGGGGTTGCGCGAGCCGAAGATCGTGGCGTTGACGGCGGCGCCGACGTCGGCCGGGTTCCACTTGGCCGGCCCGCCCTTGGTCTCGATCTCGGCGCCGATCGTCCACGGGATGTAGCGCGAGATGGTGTGGCCGACGGCCCGGAACACCTGCCCCGTCACGTGCATGGCCTCGTCCGACGCCAGCCAGGCGACCATGGGCGCCGAGTTGGCCGGGTTGAGACGCTCGTACTCGTCGTCGCCGTACTCGTCGGGCTCCTTGACCTCCAGGTCCTTCACGACCCCGCCCGACATGCGCGTGACGCCGCCCGGCGCGATGGCGTTGGCCCGCACACCGAGGCGGCCCAGCTCCAGCGAGGAGATGATCGTGAGCGCGGCGATGGCCGCCTTGGCCGACCCGTAGTTGGCCTGCCCCACGTTGCCCTGCAAACCCGCGCTCGACACCGTGTTCACGATGGCGGCGCGGGGCTGGTTGCCGCCTTTGGCCTGGGCCCGCCAGTAGCCGGCGGCGTGATGGGTGGTGGCGAACGTGCCCTTGAGGTGCACGCGGATGACGGAGTCGAAATCCTCCTCGGTCATCGAGAACAGCATCTTGTCGCGCAGGATCCCGGCGTTGTTGACGAGCACGTCGAGCTGACCGAACGCTTCGACCGCCTGATCCACGAGGCTCTTGGCGCCGTTCCAGTCGGCCACGTCGTCGTAGTTGGCCACCGCTTCGCCGCCGCGGTCGCGGATTATCTGGGCCACCGTCTCGGCCACGCCCTTGTCGGCGCCCTCGCCGCTGACCGAACCACCGATGTCGTTGACGACGACCTTGGCGCCCTCCTTGGCCAGCTCCAGCGCCTCACCGCGGCCGATGCCGTGGCCGGCGCCGGTGACGATGGCGACCTTGCCGTCGAGCAGACCCATGCGCGTCTCCTAGAGATAAGTTCTGACGGTTCGTCAGGAGTCAGAGCACCCTAGCCAAGGAGAATCGGCCGATGGCCCCCTCGAGTGACCTAGACACCAGCGTCATCGGGCAGCCCACCGGCGCGTGGCGGATCCGCATCGAGCGCGGCCCGGTGGCCAACTTCGCCAAGGCCGTGAAGGACGACAATCCGGCCTACCAGCAGGAGACCGCGCCGGCCCCACCGACGTTCGGGTTCGTGATGGCGCACTGGGGCGCGTTCGCCAGCGAACAGCCCGACGGCCCGTCTGGTGGCGGCCCGTCGGCCGGGGAGACAGAGCACAGTCCCTCGCCGGTGATGAAGATCATCGGCTCGCTCATGCAGAAGGGCGGCATGGTGCTGCACGGCGAGCAGGAGTTCGAGTACCTCGGGCCGGTGCAGGTGGGCGACGTCCTCCTCGGCGAGGGCCGCGTCGCCGACGTCTACGAGAAGGAAAGCAAGGGCAAGGTCATGACCTTCCTCGTCAGCGAGAACGAGTACAAGAACGAGGCCAGCGGCGAGGTCGTCCTCAAGACGCGGATGAACCTGATCCACCGCGCCGGCTAGGCGGCGTACGAGGTCGCCCTAGCGGCGGCTCGGGCCGGCCTCGACCC
>JACDEA010000033.1 GCA_013816725.1 Actinomycetota bacterium | reverse complement strand
GTTGGCGTCGACGCGCAGCGACCCTTCCTCCATCTTGCCGTCGGACGCACCGACCGCAACCAGGATGGAGCGCAGCTCGCTCACGTAGGCGCGGGCCTGTTCGGCACTGCGAATGTCGGGCGCGCTCACGATCTCCACCAGGGGAACGCCGGAGCGGTTGTAGTCGACTAGGGAGTAGTCGGCGCCGTGGATGCGGCCCGTCGCGCCGACGTGCGACGTCTTGCCGGTGTCCTCCTCCATGTGGGCCCGTTCGATGCCGACGCGCGACCCGTCGGGCAACTCGAGGAACCCGCCGACGTTGATGGGCTCGTCGTACTGGCTGACCTGATAGTCCTTCGGCATGTCGGGATAGAAGTAGTTCTTGCGGTGAAAGATGCTCGGGCGTACCTCGCAATTGAGGGCCAGGCCGATGCGCATGGCCAGCTCGACCGCCTGGCGGTTGATCACCGGCAACGAACCAGGGAGGCCGAGACACACCGGGCAGATGTGCGTGTTGGGCTCGGCGCCGAACTCGTTGGCGCAACCGCAGAACAGCTTGCTCGCCGTCTTCAGCTCGCAGTGGACCTCGAGGCCGATGACCGGCTCGTAGTCGGTCACTGGTCGCCTCCGGACTGCGCGGCTCGCTCGATGGCGGCGGCGACGCGGAACATCACCGGCTCGCCCAACGCCGGCGCCATCACCTGCACCCCGACCGGGAGCCCGGCGCCATCGGTCCTGAACGGCACGCTGATCGCCGGATGCCCGGCCAGGTTGCTCGGGATGGTGCAGACATCGGAGAGGTACATCGTGAGCGGGTCGGACTTGGCGCCGAACTCGAAGGCCGTCGTCGGCGACGTCGGCGAGAGGAGTACGTCGAAGCGCTCGTAGGCGGCGTCGAAGTCGCGGATGATGAGCGTGCGGGTGCGCTGCGCCTGGCCGTAGTACGCGTCGTAGTAGCCGGCGGACAAGGCGTAGGTGCCCAGCATGATCCGGCGCTTAACCTCGGGGCCGAAACCGGCGGCGCGGGTCGCGCCGTACATGGCGTTGATGTCCGGCCCGTCGACCCGGGCGCCATAGCGCACGCCGTCGTACCGAGCCAGGTTGCTCGACGCCTCGGCCGGCGCGATCAGGTAGTACGCCGACACGCCGTAGACCGTCGCCGGCACCGACGCATCGTCGACCTTGGCGCCGGCCGCGGTCAGCGCATCGGCCACGTCGTGGACGCGGGCGGCCACATCGGGATCGACGCCTTCGAGCAGTTCGCGGACCACGCCGACGCGCAGGCCTTCGACGCCCTTGCGCACCTCTTGCACGACCGCGGGGGCCGACCGGTCGAGCGACGTCGAGTCCCGCGGGTCGTGACCGCCGGTGACTTCGAGCAGCAACGCGGCGTCCTCGACGGTGGTGGCGAAGGGCCCGATCTGGTCGAGGCTGCTGGCGAAGGCGACGAGGCCGTACCGCGACACCACGCCGTACGTCGGCTTCATCCCGACGACTCCGCACAGTGCGGCGGGCTGGCGGATGGATCCGCCGGTGTCGCTGCCCAGCGCCAGCGGGGCGAAGCCGGCCGCCACTGCGGCCGCGCTGCCGCCGCTGGAGCCGCCGGGCACACGGGTGAGATCGTGCGGGTTGCGGGTCGGACCGAAGGCCGAGTTCTCCGTGGAGCTGCCCATGGCGAACTCGTCGAGGTTGGTCTTGCCCACGACGATCCCGCCGGCGGCGACGATGCGCTCGACGACGGTGGCGTCATAGGGCGGCCGCCATCCCTCGAGGATGCGGCTGCTACACGTGGTGGGGACGCCACGCGTGCACATGTTGTCCTTGAGGGCGACGGGCACGCCGGCCAGTGGGCCCGGGTCGGCGCCCTTGGCCACCAGCAGGTCGACGGCGTCGGCCGCTTGGCGGGCCTCGTCGGTGATGACCAGGTTGAACGCGTGCAGCTCGGGGTCACGCGCCGCGATCGCGCTCAGGTGACTCTCGAGCACCTGACGGGCCGTGGTGGTGCCGGCCCGGACGCCGGCGGCGATCTCGACAGCCGTCACGGCGCCTCTCCCAGTATGCGGGGCACCCGGAACCGCTGATCCTCGACGGCGGGCGCCTGGGCCAGCACCTCGTCGCGGTCGAGACTCGGAGTAACGACGTCGTCGCGGAGCACGTTGCTGATCGGCAGCGGGTGGGCGGTGGGCGGGACGCCGCTGGTGTCGAGCGCGGCGACGTCGGCGGCGTGATCGAGCACGGCGGCCAGCTGCTCGGTGTACAGCTCGATCTCGTCGTCGGTGATGTCGAGGCGGGCCAGGTAGGCCACATGGGCGACGTCTTCCCTGGTCAGGCGCTCCGGCATGGAGCCGAGGCTAACTGCTACTGCGGAAGGCGCTTCTCGAGTTGGTCGCTTGGCGGAGCCACGTCAACGATCGGGTGTCGGTGGGTGATGTGCCGATTCGGCTATTCGCCACCGACACGCAGGCGAGTTACCGGTATCGGTCGTCGGTCGCCGGCTCGTCCCACCAGTCGGCCGGGGCGGGCTGCCAGTCCGGATCGGGGTGGATGCAGTCGACGGGGCACGGGTCGAGGCACTTGTCGCAACCCGAGCACAACTCCGGGATGATGATCACGTCGATCCCGTGGTTGAAGATGGCGCCGAACTGCGGCGGGCAGTGACGCATGCACGCATCGCAGTTGATGCAGATCGACATGTCGATCTTGAGTGGCGCGTTCTTCCACTTGGGGTTGCGCGCTTTCGACTCGAGCCGATCCACTCGCGTGCCTGCCGGCATAAGAGGTCCAGATTACGCGGTGGCCAGCGAATTCCTGGCCGAGCGGGTGGTCCACTCGACGAGGGCGCTGGCGCCGATCGTCACGAGCAGTCCCCCCACAATGGCCACGACCCACAGACCCACCGGAGCACTCGACGGCGGCGCCCCACCCTCCGACGGCACGTGCTCGGCAGGCTGGCGTGCGTCGAGCGAGGTGACGTGCCAGTCGTTGCCCGCCTTGTCCAGCACGATCACGCCGACCTTCGGCTCGTCGACGTCGCGCTGATGGAGCTGATAGGGCACCCGGGCCGTCGTGCCGTTCACGGTGGCCTTTCCGACCTCGAGGTCGGGGAACGCGCCCTTGTCGTGGGTCTCGGCGGGTATCAGCGGGGCGGCCACGGACACGGGGCCGATCTTCTCGGCCCGCTTGACGGCGTCGTCGCGCACGCCCTTGCGGGTGGTGTCGCTGACCGCCGCGAGCCACCGCTCGGCCGCTCCTTCGGGGCGGTGGTGGCCGGCGTTGAGGGTGCGGATCACGCCGCCGATGGCGACGAACACGAGGAAACACACGACGAGTCCGGTGACGAAGCTGCGCGTCTTCATGTGGTCACGACCGCTACTTCGCGCTCAGCGATGTCCTCGAGCTCCATCCCCTTCGTCTCGGGCATGTATCGCCACACGAGCCACAACGTCGGTATCTGGAGGACCATCAGCAGGGTGACGGTGTCGCCGATGTTGCCGATGGCGCCGGTGGAGTGGTCGCCGAGGATGCCGACCAGCGCCGGGCCGAATACGTAGCCGGCGATCTCGAACCAGTTGCGGATCCATGCCGCGGCCTGGCCGCGGATCTCGGTCGGGAACAGCTCGGTGGCGAACGAGCTCATCACCGGCCCCATCCCGAGGCCGAAGAACACCGCGAGCATAAGGCCGAAGAAGCTCACGACCTTGTCGCTCACCTGGAAGAGCACGATCGAGAAGAAGATGCCGCCGGCGAAGTACACCATCGCCGTCGGGCGACGCCCCCACCGCTCCATGGAGCGGCCGCAGACGTAGTAGCCGACGCAGCCGATGCCGTAAGCGGCGATGATGTAGACGGCGACCTCACCCGAGCTGAACCCGCGCTCCCGCTCGGCGTAGAACGCCCACCAGGCCGTGCTGCCGAACAGCGGGATCGACCGCAGCATGTGGATGAGCCCGACGAGCACGAGGTTGCGCCGGTACATCGGCTTCCACGGCTCGAGGAACGGCACCTTCTCGACGGACTGGCCGGCGTCGCGCTTGGCCTTCTCCTCGAGGAACCGCCGGGTCTCGCGCAAGCGCCGGCGGTAGAACGACAGGGCCAGCAAGGGGAGCAGGCCAATGAGGTAGAACGCGCGCCACTCCAGTGGGCCGTCCTGGAGCCCGGCGCCGAGCAGGACGCCCACGACGATGGTGCCGAGCGCGGCGAAGGTAAGAAGCGTGCCGAGGGCGCGCCCGCGCCGGGCGGCCGGGAACTCCTCGACGATCATCGTGACGCCGACGGCGTACTCGGCGCCCAGGAAGATCCGCGAACCGAACTGGAAGAACGCAAAGGACCAGATGTTCCAGCTGACGGCGGTCAACGCCGTGAACAGCGTGTAGCCGACGACCGACCACAACAGCAACGGCCGGCGGCCGACTCTGTCGGACAATCGGGTGACGAAGAAGGCCACGAACAATCCCAGCTCGATCGGGATTCGCGTGAGGCCGAGCACCGCCTCGCTGACGTGGAACGTGCTCTGGATGTTCGGGAGCAGCAGGGCCAGGATCGAGCTGTCGTAGCCCTCGAAGAAGGCGGCCGAGATCAGCAGGAGCAACAGGAGACGGAGGTAACCCTCGTCGCGCGGCAACTCCGGCTCCGATACCGCGGCGATGGTCGGCTCGAATTCGAGGGGCACGCCCGTGGCGACGGCGGTCGCCACGGTCTTGCGCGGTTTCGCCGGCGACGTAGCGGACCGCTTCGCGGTCGGCGTCGCTGCCTTTTTGACCGAGGCCGCCTTGGCCGGCGCTTTCTTCACCGACTTCGACGTGGCCTTGGACCCGTTGCCGCGGGGCTGCGCCATCGGCGCGGATCATACGCAGGGGCGACGGCTAGCGTCGGGCAACCCCAAACAACAAGGAGCAGCCGGTGGCCAAGTTCCCGTTTCTCAGCGACGAGTGGATGGCCGAGGCCAAGAAGGTCCGTGAGGAATATCGGGGCAAGACCGCTCCGTCGGCCCACACCGTCAAGATGAATCAGATCATCACCGACGTCCCCTTCGGCGAGGGTACCGTCAACGCGTACATGGACACGTCCTCCGGTGAGATGGAGATGGATAGCGGCCACATCGACGACCCCGATGTCACGGTCACGCTCGACTACCAGACCGCCAAGTCGATCTTCGTGGATCAGAACCCGCAGGCGGGCATGCAGGCCTTCATGGCCGGCAAGGTGAAGGTGCAGGGCGACATGACCAAGCTCATGGCCATGCAGTCCGGGACGCCGGACCCCACCGCCGCCGAGCTCGCGCAGCGCATCTCCGACATCACCGAATAGCGACTACCCGCTCGTCCCGCGCTGCGTTCTGCACGAACGCCCCGCACACGACTGCGCCGACCGCAACGACGCCACCGAGCAGGTAGGCCGCGCGGTACGACACCGTCGTCTGAACCGTCCTCATGAGCTGGATCCCGGTGACCACCCCCACCTGGGTCATCAACTGCTGCGCGGCGCTGGCGATCCCGAGGGACGCCTCATCGACCGAGTTGGCCACGCTGGCGGCGATCGACGGCGAGGAGATCCCGAGCCCGACGCCTGACAACACCAGTGCGCCGATGACGAGCGCGTCAGTCGAGTTACCGCTCACGCCGGCGAACAGCACCATGGACCCGACGACGGCGAGCGACCCGACGACAGCGGAAATCCGCTCGCCTACACGCACCGCGACGTAGCCGGCGATCGGCGCCATGATCGAGAAGGCCAAGGGACGGGTCAACACGATCAGCCCGATGCGCGCCTCGTCATACCCGAAGAAGTGGGTGAGCAGCGATGGCGCCAGGATGAACCCGCCCATGTAGGCGAAGTTGGCCAGGGCCTGAGCGCCGATCGGAAAGGCGAAGTTCCGGCGCCGGAGATACTCGATCGGGAGCAACGGGTCGTCGGCGCGCCGTTCGACCACGACGAATGCCACCGCCAGCGCCGGCGCGGCCACGAACGCGGCGATGACACCCACGCTGCTCCATCCCCACTCCGGGCCACGGTTGATCGCGAACAAGAACGAGGTGACCGCGCCAGCGAGGAGCATGGCGCCGGCGGCGTCGAACTTCACCTCTCGAATCCGGTCGGTTTCCGGCAACACCGCGGCGGCCAGCAACAAGGCGGCCAGCGTGATCGGCACCTGGGCGACGAAGATCCACCGCCAGCCCACCGCCTGGATCACGAGACCGCCGACGGCCACACCGATGACCGGCCCACCGGCGCCGACCAGTGACCACCATCCCATGGCCTTGACGCGATCCCTCGGATGGAAGACGCGGAAGATCAGCGCCATCGACGCCGCCCCGGTCGCCGCGCCCTCGAGCGCGTTGACCGTCCGGAACGCGATCAGCGATCCCGCGCTCCATGCCGCGGCCGACAAGGCGGCGCCGACCACCGCTCCTGCCATCCCCAACAGATAGACGCGCCGGTGGCCCCACACATCGCCGGCGCGGCCCAGTGCCGGCGCGGCCACCCCGAATGCCAGCATCGGTCCCGTGATGACCCACGTGAGGGTGTTCTCGGTGGTTCCCAGCTCGCGGGCGATCCGCGGCAGGGCGACGGCGAACACCGTGAATGTGAAGTTGACCGAGAACAACCCGGCCAGCACGGTCCATAACACCCACCACCGGTAGCGCTCGCTGCCCTCGAGCCTGGTGGCGACGCGCTGGCGAAACAATAAGGACCACGGCACGACGATGACCTCGTCGCCTGCGGCGGGCCCCAGGGTCGGGAGATCTTCGCCGGGGTCGCGCATCGGGGCGAGCGTACGCGCCGGCCGCGCAAGACCGCGACGGCTGGCGTTAGACGGCGCAAGCCCCTGGTGGGTGGCGGCACCGGCGGTGGCTGGGGATCACCGCCTCGACACGCCACCCACCGAGAGCTTGCGCCTGTCCGGAGTGTATGAAGACAACGCCCAAGTAGGAAGGATCATTTCCGCATAGCCAGAATTGACTACGCGGTGCCTCCATCTCCCGAACTGACAGTCGAACCGCGCGGTATTGCGCGCGGTCCGACTGTCAGTACGGCATCGGAGTTGGTCGGCAGGTGCGCCGCTCAACCGGCGAAGCGCTTCATCTCCGTCTCGAGTTCGGCCACCGTCCAGCGATCGTCCTTGTCGATGGTCTCGCCCATCGACCAACCCTGCATCACCGCGACCCGACCGCCCTGCACAAAGAATGTCTTACCGGTGAGGGGGCAGTTCTCGGTAGCCAGGTAGGCGACGAGCGGCGAGATGTTGGCCGGATCCCACACGTCGAATTTGGCCGCGTCCTCCGGCGCCTTGATCACATCGCCCAGTCCCGGCGTGGCTTCGGTCAGGCGGGTGCGGGCCGCCGGGGCGATCGTGTTCGAGCGCACGCCGTAACGCGACAGCTCGGTCGCGGCGATGGAGCTGAACGCGGCGATCGCGGCTTTTGCCGCGCCGTAGTTCGTCTGGCCGGGATTGCCGAGGAGGCCCGACGTCGACGACGTGTTGATGATCGACGCCTTCACGTCCTTGCCCGCCTTCGATTGCTCACGCCAGTAGGCCGCGGCATGGCGCGCCGGTACGAAATGTCCCTTGAGGTGGACGTGGATAACGGCGTCCCACTCTTCTTCGCTCATGTTGACGAGCACGCGGTCGCGAAGGATGCCGGCGTTGTTCACGAGAACATGGAGATCGCCGAACGCCTCGACGGCGGCGTCGATCATGCGCTTGCCACCGTCCCAGTCGCCCACGTTGTCGGCGTTGGCGATGGCCTCGCCGCCCGCGGCCTTGATCTCGTCGGCGACCTGCTGGGCCGGCGTGCGGTCGTCGCCGGTGCCGTCCATGGCGCCGCCCAGGTCGTTGATGACGACCTTGGCGCCCTCGGACGCGAACAGCAACGCGTGCTCGCGCCCGATCCCCCGCCCGGCGCCGGTGATGATGGCAACCCGCCCGTCAAGTGCGCCCATTGGTCCTCCCAGATCGAAGTGGGAGGAGGCTAGCGCCTGGTGTAGAGATCGACTCCTGCGCCCCGCTTCACCTTGGCGCCGGCCAGCGGGAGCGTCTGGAACACCCGGCCGCGCGGCGGCCCAAAAACGCCGGTGACGGTCAGGCCCTCGCCCTCGAGGATCGATGTCGCGTTCTCGACGCTCTTGTCGACCACGTTGGGGACAGCGACGGACTCCGGCCCCTTGGAGACGTTGACGACGACGGTGGCGCCCCTGGCGACCTCGCCGGGGCCTGGCGCGGTGCTCACGACGGTGCCCACCGTGGGGAACGCGTCGCTGTAGACGTCCTTGCGCTGGACCTTGAAGCCCACGCTCTCCATCGCCCGCTTCGCTTCGTCGAACGGCTTGCCCTTCCAGTCCGACAGCACGACGGGCTTCGAGCCGTTGGAAACGATGAGGTCGACCCCAGAACCCTTGGGCAGCTCCCTGCCCTTCGGCGACCAGTCGACGATCGTGCCCTTGGCGACCGTCTCGTTGTAACGGCGGTCGATCTTGCCCACCAACAGACCGGCGGCCCGCAACACGGCGGCGGCCTGCTCCTCGGTCTTGGCGCTGAGGTCGGGAACGGCGACGGGCGTGGGGCCGCGGGAGAGGACCAGCTGGATCGTGTGGTGCTCCTTCAGCTGCCCGAGGCTCGGGTCCTGGGTGAGCACCTGGTCGGGCAGCGTTCCGTCGCGGTACTGCCGGTCGACCACCCGCACGTTGAACTTGCGCGTCGCCGCGATGCGACGGGCGTCGATCAGCGTCTTGCCCTGAAGGTCGGGGACAGGGTGCGACGGCACCAGCGCGCTCTGCTTGGCATAGACAGCACCGGCGACGATGAGGGCGACGAGCGCGGGAACCAGCAAGGCCCACCCCCATCGCCGCCGATGGGGCCGAACCGTGGCGACGGTGTCCGGCCCGGCGGCTGCGACGGCGACGGTGGCGACGGGACCGACGACGGTGGGGTCGCGGTCCTCTACGAAAGTGGCGTCGACATCGGGCGCGTGGCCGGCCAGTGGCAGCGGCGCTGGGGAGTCGAGGTCGCGCGCGGCGCGGTCGAGGGCGGCGATAAAACCGGCGGCGTCGAGCCGTTCGGCGGGGTCGACCGCGCCGGCCGCGGTGATGGCCGGGGCCAGTGGTCCCATCTCGGGCGGGCCGACGAGCGGGTTCTCGGCCCGACCCATCAGCGTGGCGATGGTGGTGTCGGCCGCGAAAGGCACGCGGCCGGTGACCGCTTCGACGAGGACGAGTGCCAAGGCGTACACGTCGGCCCGACCGTCTACCGACGCGCCACGCGCCTGTTCCGGTGATGCGTATCGCGCTGTACCGATGACCGCGCCGGTGGGCTCCGTCCACGCCGCCTCAGCAATGGCGCGGGCCACGCCGAAGTCGGCCACGCACAACCGGGCCTCGTCGTCAAAGAGCAGGTTGGCGGGCTTGATGTCGCGGTGGACCAACCCGCGGCGGTGGGCGTGGTCGAGGCCCTTGGCCGCTTCGAGGCCGACCAGCAGCGCCTGCGACGTCGACAGGCGGTGCCCGCGGTCGAGCAGGTCGCGCAGGCTCCCGCCCGCCAGGTACTCGAGCACGAGGTAGGGGCCGCTCAGCTCCTCGCCGCCGTCCTCGCCCCAGTCGTACACGCGCATGATGTGCGTATGGTTCAGCCCGGCCGCGGCCTGCGCTTCGAGGCGGAACCGGCGCAAGAACGCTTCGTCGTCGGCCAACGCGGCGTGCAGGATCTTGACCGCGACGCGGCGCCGAAGGCGGACGTCCTCGGCCAGGAACACGTGCGCAGAACCGCCCGTTCCCAGCGGAGCGAGCAGGCGATAGCGATCACCGAGGACGCGCCCGACGAAGTCGCCGATGCGGGACACGACCATTTGCAAAAGCGTACTGGCGCCCGGTTGGCGTTCCGAGCACCCCCGGCTGAGAATGGGGCATGCGCGCCGACCTCGCCGACGAGCTCGAGGAGTTCGCCCGCGACGGCGACTTGTGGCATACCGACCAACTGCAAACGATGGTCGACCGGCTCAACGCGCAGGGCGGCCTGTTTCGCCGAGGAGTCCCCGGGGTGAGCGGCCGACCGGGCTGGACGCTGGCGGCGGCGGCGTGGGTCGCTGCGCTCGAGACGGGCCTTCTCATCGCCGCCTTGGCCGTGCGCGGGTCCAACGGCGCCGGCTTCTACATCATCCTCCTGGCGGTGAAGTTCCCGTTCTGCTGGCTGGTGGTCCAGCGCCGGCCGGGGCCCTTCCTGGCCCTGCTCGTGTGGGAGCTGGCCGCGGTGGCAATTGCCGCGGCGGCATCGGGCACCGCGGTGGCGCTGCGCTTCGTCGAGGTCGCCATGGCCGCGACCGCGTTGGCGCTGCTCGTCGCGTCCACCCCGCAGTTCCCGGCCGTCCGCCTGCCGGAGTCCGGCCAGAGATGATCCGCCGGCGCATCATCATCACGCTGCTACTCGCGGCGGCCTGCGCGGGTTTCGTGTTCGCGTTCACCCGTCCGACCGACAACCAACAGCCCGCGCTGCGCGACGCCGCCGTCCGCCACGTCGAGCCCACGCCCGGCGCGCTCGTTCTCCGGCAAACCGAGGTGTCCATCGACCTCGACGCCGGCTACCGCGGTGTCCTGAACGTCGACGGACGCGAGATCCCCGACGACCAGCTCGATCGCATCGGGGGGTTGAACCGGGTGGCCTTCACTCCGGGCGATGGGAAGGACATCAAGCAGCTGGCGCCGGGCCGGCACAAGGTCACGGCGATCTTCTGGCCCGTGGATCGCACCCGCGACGACGCGGGCCGCCAGTTCGTCTGGAACTTCGAGGTTCACTAGCGCTTCAGAGGACGGCGCCGGTCTCGAGCAGCTTCAGGAACGCGGCCTCGTCGAGAATCGGCACGCCCAGTTCCTCGGCCTTGGTCACCTTGGCCTGCCCGGGCTCGGCGCCCACGACGACGGCCGTCGTCTTCTTCGACACGCTGCCGGGCGCCTTCCCCCCATGCGCCTTGATGGCCTCCTCGGCCGCCTCACGGGACAGGCCCCCGAGCGTGCCGGTGACGACGATCGACATGCCCACCAGCGTCTGGGGCGCGTCCGGAGCGGCGGGACCGACGAAGTTGACCCCGGCGGCGCGCAGCTTGTCGAGGAGACCGCTGTTCTGATCGTTGGCGAGCCAGGCGTGCACGCTGGCGGCGATGGTCGGGCCGATCCCCTCGACGGCGGCCAGCTCCTCCTCGGTCGCGGCCACGAGCGAGTCGAGATGGCCGAAGTGACGGGCCAACGCGACCGATGCCGCGCCGCCGGAATGGCGGATCCCGAGGCCGACGAGCAGGTTGGCCAACGGTCGCGCCTTGGAACGCTCGATCGAGCCGCGCAGATTGGTGACCGACGTCTCGCCGAAACCCTCGAGCGCGCCGATGCGGTCGTAGTCCAGGTAGTAAACGTCGGCAACGTCGCGCAACAGCGGCGGGTCCAGCGCGGTGAACTGCGCGATCGTCCGCTCGCCCAGACCTTCGATGTCCATCGCGCCTCGCGACACGAAGTGCTCGATGCGGGCGTCGCGCTGGCGGGGGCCTG
>JACDEA010000032.1 GCA_013816725.1 Actinomycetota bacterium | reverse complement strand
TCGAGATCATCAACGCCGACGCCACGAACGTGAGCGTGTCGGCCCACAGCGCGAGCGTCTCCTGGTTCACCTGCAGCGACGCCAGCGGGCCGAAGTTGCCCAACCACTTCGCCCCGCCGGCGAGCAGGGTGAAGATGAACGAGCCGATCGGGAACGTGCCGTAGGCGGCGGCCAGCGACAGCGAGTTGGCCGTGGCCAGGAATTCGGTCTGCACGATGTTGGGCACCGACGCTTCCTTGGCCGGCGACCAAAGCAGCGTGAGGATCTCGAGGACGAGCGACGCCAGCACCAACTGGTACACGTGGTCGACGAACGGCAGGACCGCCAGGACGGCGCCCCGCCCGAGGTCGCACGTGACCATCACCTTCTTGCGGTCCCATCGGTCGACGAGCACACCAGCCATCGGCGCCAGGAAGAAACCGGGGAGCAGGCGGGCCGACAGCACGAGGCTGATGGCGGCTTCGGGGGAGCTGCCGCCGATGCGCGCCGCAATCGCGGTGACGGCCACGAAGCCGATCCAGTCGCCCAACGAGGACACCACCTGGGCCAGCCACAGGCGGAAGAACGACGTGGTGTTGAACAGCCGGATCGTCGACGGCCGGTCGACGGCTTGGCGGACGTTGTCGGGCGACGGCGGCATCCGCGCCGTCGCCTCGTCGCCGGCCGACCCCCGGACTGGCTGATTCTGCGCCATTACGCCGCCACGGTAGCGAGCGACTGGCTAGGACTTGCCCTTCCGGGCCTTGGCTTTGGGAGCTTTGGGCTTCGAGGGCCCCTTGGCCCGGCGATCCGCGAGCAGCTCCGCCGCCCGCTCCAGCGTGACGGCCTCCACGCTCAGCGTCTTGGGCAGCGAAGCGTTGGTCGTACCGTCGGTGGCGTATGGCCCGTAGCGGCCGTCCTTGACCACGATCGGCTGACCCGTCTCGGGATCGGCGCCGAGCTCGCGCAACGGTGCCGCCGCCCGCCCCTGGCCGCGGCGGGCCTTGGGCTCGGCCAGCAGCGCCAGCGCCTCGTCGAGCGTGACCGTGAAAAGTTCGTCTTCGGATTGCAGGCTGCGCGTGTCCTTGTCGCGCTTGATGTACGGCCCGTACCGGCCGTTGGCCGCCACGATCTCGACGCCATCGGGGTCGGTGCCGACAGTCCGCGGCAGCTCGAGAAGCTTGAGGGCCTGCTCCAGCGTTACCGACGCGGGGTCCATCGTGCGGAACAGCGACGCCGTGCGCGGCTTGTCGCTCTTGGCGTCGCCGTTGGCGCCGCCTAGTTGCGCGTAGGGACCGTAACGTCCGGCCTTGACGATCACCGGAAGCCCCGTCGCCGGGTCCTGGCCCAACTCACGGTCGCCACTCGGCGCCTCCAACAGCTCCGCTGCTCTCGCCGGCGTCAGCTCGTCGGGTGCCATGGCGTCGGGCAACGACACCCGGTCGTCTCCCCGCTGGATATAGGGCCCGTAGCGACCCACGCGCACGACGATGTCGTTGCCGTCGGGGCCGGGTCCGATCGATATCGAGTTGATCTCACGGGCGTCGATCTCGCCGAGCCGGTCCGAGACCTGCGACTTGAGCCCCGCGGTGCCGTTGCCGAAGTAGAAGCGGCTCAACCACGGGACCAGCTCCTGCGCGCCGGCAGCGATCTCGTCGAGCTCGTCTTCCATCCCCGCGGTGAAGCCGTAGTCGACCAGCGTGGAGAAGTGCTGCTCGAGGAGGCCGACCACGGCGAAGGCCGTCCACGTCGGCACCAGCGCGCTGCCCTTCTTGAACACGTAACCCCGGTCCTGGATGGTGCCGATGATGCTGGCGTAGGTCGACGGGCGACCGACGCCCAGCTCCTCGAGCCGCTTTACCAGCGACGCCTCGGTGAAGCGGTCGGGCGGCTTGGTCGAGTGGCCCTTGGGGGTGAGGTCGACCACGTCGAGGTCGTCGCCGACGGCCAGCGGCGGCAGCTGTACCTCGCGGTCCTCGAGCTCGGCGTCGGGGTCGTCGGCCCCTTCGACATAGGCCCGCAGGAAGCCGGGGAACACGATGACCTTCCCCCGGGCCGCGAACTCCACGCTCTCACCGCTCGTCGAGCTGGCGCCGAGGCGCACGTGGGCGCGGCGCAACTGCGCGTCGGCCATCTGCGACGCGATCGTGCGCTTCCAGATCAGTTCGTACAGGCGTTGCTCGTCGGGCGGCAGTTCGCTGGCCACCGCATCCGGCAACCGGAAGGTGTCGCCGGCCGGACGGATCGCCTCGTGCGCCTCCTGCGCGTTCTTGACCTTCTTCTCGTAGCGGCGGGGTTCGTCGGGGACGTAGTCCTCGCCGTAGAGGTGCCGCGCCTGGCTGCGCGCCGCATTCAGGGCCGTGGCCGACAGTGTGGTGCTGTCGGTCCGCATGTAGGTGATGTAGCCGTTCTCGTACAGGCGCTGCGCTACCTGCATCGTGCGCTGCGAACCGAAACGCAGCTTGCGACTCGCCTCCTGCTGCAACGTCGAGGTAATGAACGGCGCGGCCGGCCGCTGCTTTTCCGGGCGCTCCTCGACCGAGCGGACCGTGAACGACGCGTCGCGGGCGCGGTCGGCCAACGCGGTGGCCGCCGCTTCGTCCAGGCGGACCACCTCGTCATTGGTGAGCGCGCCGTTCTCGTCGAAGTCCTTGCCGGTAACGACGCGCTGGCCGTCGACGCTGACGAGCGCAGCGCCGAACGCGGTGGCGTCTCGCGCGAACGTTCCCTCGATGTCCCACCAGTCGGCGGCGCGGAAGCGCATGCGCGCCCGCTCGCGCTCGACGAGGATTCTGGTGGCGACGCTCTGCACCCGTCCGGCCGAGAGCTTGGGCATCACCTTCTTCCACAACACCGGCGATACCTCGTAGCCGTAGAGGCGGTCGAGGATCCGCCGGGCCTCTTGCGCATCCACGAGTCGTCGGTCGAGGTCGCGCCATTCGCGCACCGCTCGCTCGATGGCGGCCGGCGTGATCTCGTGGAACACCATGCGTTTGACGGGGACCTGCGGCGAGAGCACCTCCATGAGGTGCCACGCGATCGACTCGCCTTCGCGGTCTTCGTCAGTGGCGAGATACACCTCGCTGGCGTCCTTGAGCTTGGCCTTGAGCGTCTTGACGACGTCCTTCTTCCCGCGGGACACCACGTAGAGCGGCTTGAAGTCGTTCTCGGTGTCGACCCCCAGCCGGGCCCAGGGCTCGCCCTTGTACGCGGCGGGAATGTCGGCCGCGCTCTGCGGTAGGTCGCGGATGTGCCCCACCGAACTCTCGACGACGAAATCACCGCCGAGGAAGCCCGCGATGGTGCGGGCCTTGGCGGGCGACTCGACGATTACTAAGGGCTTGGGCGGCATCTGTCTTTCGAGAGTTGACAGAGAAACGACCTCGTGTCAAACGAGACGAACGGGCACCTAGGGTGTCACGCCGATGAACCTCCTCGACCCGCACCACCTGATCGAGACCTTCGGCACGATCGGAATCCTGGCGGTCGTGTTCGCCGAAACCGGCCTCTTGGTGGGGTTTTTCCTGCCTGGCGACTCGCTGCTGTTCACCGCCGGCCTGCTGGCCTCACAGGGCAAACTGAACTTCGCCGTCATCGCGATCGGCTGCTTCGTCGCCGCCGTGGCCGGCGCCCAGACCGGGTACTACATCGGCCGCCGGATCGGCCCGGCGCTCTTCCGCCGGCCCGATTCGCGGCTCTTCAAGCGGGAGTACGTCGACCGGGCCCAGGCCTACTTCGAGGAGCACGGATCGCGCACGATCGTGCTGGCCCGCTTCGTACCCATCGTGCGCACGTTCTCGACCGTGGTGGCCGGGGTCAGTCGCATGGAGGCCGGCACGTTCCTGGCCTACAACCTGATCGGCGGGCTCGTCTGGACGATCGGCGTCACGACGGCCGGCTACTTCCTCGGCAAGACGATTCCCAGCATCGACAAGTACCTGCTCCCGATCATCGCCGGGATCATCCTCGTGTCGCTGATCCCCGTGCTGATCGAGGCGCGCCGGGCACGCAAGCGATCCGCCGCGAGTCGTTAACCAGCGAACAACACCCGTCAACGACTCGCGGCGCGCCGTCTAGCGCTTCTTAACCGCCTTTACCGCCGCCTTCTTCACCGGCACCGCCTTCTTCACCGGCGCAGCCCGCTTGGCTGCCGCCACCTCGTTGGTCGCCGCCTTCTTCACCGCGGCGCGCTTCTTGGCTGCGGGAAGGGCTGCGGCCGGCGTCGCAGCGAGAGGTTCGGCCGGCGCGTCGTAACCCGTCGAAGGTGGCACGTCGGCGTCCATGGCCACGGTCTTGCGCTTCGAGAAGGCGACAGCGGCCACGAGGATCACCAGCGCGACGCCGGCGATGGCGTAACGGGCGCCGTCGTTGTCGCGCAGGCTGATCACCGCGGGAAGGATCAGCAGCGACACCAGGTTCATCACCTTGATCAGCGGGTTGAGTGCCGGCCCGGCGGTGTCTTTGAACGGATCACCGACCGTGTCGCCGATGACGGCCGCCGTGTGAGCGTCGGATCCCTTGCCTCCTTCGTGGCCGTCCTCGATGTACTTCTTGGCGTTGTCCCATGCACCGCCGCTGTTGGACAAGAAGTTGGCCATCAGCTGCCCGGTGAGGATGACCGCGGCCAGGAACGCGCCGAGGGCGAAGTAGTTGATCCCGAAACCCACGATGACCGGCGCGAGAACCGCGAGAAGCGCCGGCGTGGCCAGCTCACGCAGTGAGGCGGCGGTGCAGATGTCAATGACCCGGCCGTAGTCCGGGCGCTCGGTGTAGTCCATGATGCCCGGGTGCTCCCGGAACTGGCGGCGCACCTCGAGCACGACGGTGCCGGCCGAGCGACCCACGGCACGGATGGCGAGGGCCGAGAACAGGAACGGCACCGAGCCACCGATCAGCAGTCCGATGAACGTCTTGGGGTCGGCCACGTTGATGGACGTGAGCGGGCTGCGGAAAAGCGCACTGCCCACCGCGTCGATCTTCAGCTCGGAACCGATGGTTTCGATGAAGCTGGCGAACAGCGCCACCGCGGCGATGACCGCGGAGCCGATGGCGAAGCCCTTGGTGACGGCCTTGGTGGTGTTGCCCACCGCGTCGAGGCTGACCATGATCTTCTGCGCTTCGCCCTCGAACTCGCCCGACATCTCGGCGATCCCGGCGGCGTTGTCCGAGACCGGACCGAACGTGTCCTCGCTGACGACGACGCCGGTGGTGGCCAGCATCCCCATGCCGGTGAGGGCGACGAGATAGAGCGAGAACTGCAGGTTGCCCTGACCCAGCGCGATGGCCACGCCCAGCGCGGCGGCGATGGCGATGACCGCGTACACCGACGATTCGAGCCCCGACGAGATGCCCGAGAGCACCGTGGTGGCCGGGCCGGTGCGGGCCGCTTCGGCGATCTCCCGGACCGGCGACGTCTCGGTCGACGTGAAGTACTCCGTCAGCCGGCTCACGACCTGCGCCAGGACCAGGCCGATGACGACGGCCCAGAACACCCGCAGGTTGTGCACGTAGTACTGGGCGACCAGGAACGTCCCGATCACCGTGAGGATTCCCGCGGTGAGGAAGCCGCGGTTGATCGGGGCCATCGCCGACTTGTCCCTGTCGGTGGCCCGCACCATATACACGCCGGCGATCGACGCCAGCACGCCGATGGCGCGGGCGATGACCGGGAAGATGAGCCCCAGCGCGGGGTTCATCCCGATCGACCTGAAAGCGGCCACGCCGAGGATGATCGAGGCGACGAGGGTGACCTCGTAGCTCTCGAACAGGTCGGCGGCCATCCCGGCGCAGTCGCCGACGTTGTCGCCCACGTTGTCGGCGATGGTGGCCGCGTTACGGGGATCGTCTTCGGGGATGCCCGCTTCGATCTTGCCCACGAGGTCGGCGCCCACGTCGGCCGCCTTGGTGAAGATGCCGCCGCCCACCCGCATGAACAGCGCGATGAGCGACCCGCCGAAGCCGAAGCCGATGAGGATGGCCGACGCGGTGTTCTGGAACAGCATGATGATGATCGTCGCCCCGAGGAGGCCGAGGCCGACGGTGAACATGCCGGCGACACCGCCGGTACGGAAGGCCACCTTCAGCGCGGCTGGCAACGAACCCACCTTGGCCGCCGCCGCGGTACGCACGTTGCCGCGGACCGCCAGGCTCATGCCGATAAAGCCGGTGAGCCCCGACATCACCGCGCCGGCGATGAACGCCAGGGTGCGGAAGATGCCCGACTGCACGAACGACAACGCCACGTCGCCGCCCAGGTCCTGGGGCTTCACCACTTCGGTGGCGGTGAAGAACACGACGATCGTCAGCGGGATGAGGATGAAGCCGATCGTCCGGAACTGGCGCTTCAGATACGCCATCGCGCCTTCCTGGATCGCGCCGGCGATCTCCTGCATCTTCTCGGTGCCGGCGTCGGCGGCCAGCACCCCGCGCATGAAGACGAAGCCCATGAGGATCGCCAGTAGCGCGGTCCCAGCCGATGCGAACAGCCAGAACCATTCGGTCCCGCTCAGTTCGAAGGCCTGGTACCCGCCTTCTACAGCGAGCAACAGGTGCGTCATGCCGACTCCTTTTCTTTAGGTCGGCGACCCTTGCGGGGCCGCCCTGCTTGTTGGCGCGCCTCCGGCGCCACACGGACGAATATCTGGCGGGCGACCTTCTCGCCCACCGTGCGGTCCTCGCCGTCGACGACGAGAACGAGCGGACCGTCGAACGGGTGCTTCTCCTTGACCCTGACGGTGACGCCCGGCCGCAAACCCAGCGTGTCGAGAAAGGCGACGACGTCGGGGTCGACCGACCCGGGAACGGCCACCACTGCGGTGTCCCCCGGCTCGAGGTCGTACAGCGGCGGCATCTCGGGGATCTCGGCCACCTCGGGTTCGGGAATCGGAAACCCGTGCGGGCACGCCGCCGGGCGGTCGAGGGCGACGAACAGCCGGTCCTCCACCTCCTGGGGCAACTCGTGCTCGAAGCTGGCCGCCAGCCGGTCGGCTTCGTTCCACGCGTAACCGAGCATGTCGGCCAGAAAGCGCTCGACGATGCGGTGCCGGCGGATGGCGGCGACCGCGGCTCGGCGACCGGGCGCGGTGAGCTCGACGCCCTTGTAGAGCTTATGGTCGGCCAGGCCACGGTCGGCCAGGCGCTTGACCATCGCGGTGACGGTTCCCGGGGTCACGCCGAGCGACTCGGCCAGGTCGCCCGTATGGGCGTCGGACCCGTCGCGGGTGCGGCGATAGATCGCCTTGAGCGCCTCGCGCTCAGACTTCGAGAGTGCGGTCATCGTCCAGTTCCCGTTCGGCTCCGTCTTCGCCTTCCGACCCGCTTTAGGCGACTCGGAATTTAGGTTTTGAGCCCCAAAAATGTCAAGACTGTGGGCCAACGCGCCGCCCTGGTTGGCGCTGCCTGGCCGCGGCAACAATCATGAACCGGGATGCACATAATCGTCGTGGGGTGCGGACGTCTCGGGGCTGAACTGTCGATCAGCCTCGACAAGGCGGGCCACTCCGTGTCCGTGATCGACAAAGAGCGCCGCGGCTTTCAGCGCTACCTCCCCGAGCGGTGGGCGGGCCGCGCAGTTCTCGGGCTGGGATTCGACCGCGAGGTGCTCGAGCACGCCGGCATCAAAGAGGCAGGCGCCCTCGCCGCAGTCACCGGCGGCGACAACTCCAACATCCTGGCCGCCCGCATCGCCCGCGAGACCTACGACGTCGAACACGTCGTGGCCCGCATCCAGGACCCGCGCCGCGCCGTCATCTACCAGCGGCTCGGCATCCCCACCGTCGCCGCGGTGGCGTGGGCCACCGACCAGGTCATGCGCAAGCTGCTTCCAGACCTGCGCCCGTCGGAGTGGACCGACGCCACGGGCAAGGTGTCGCTGCTCGAGCAGGTGCTGCCCGCCTCGTGGGCCGGTCACAAGTTGGCCGGGATCGACGAGGCTGACCGCTTCCGACTGATCGCCGTCACACGCGCCAATGTGGTGCACCTGGCCACGCCGGACCTTGTCGGCCAAGAGGGCGACGTACTCCACCTCCTGGCGCAGCGCGACGCCGTCGAGGAGCTCGACGCCAGAGTGCACAGCCCGGTACCGAGCCAGGGAGGGCACTGATGAAAGTCGCCATCGCGGGGGCTGGCAACGTCGGGTCCTACATCGCACAGGACCTGAAGAACGCCGGTCACGAAGTGCTCCTCATCGAGGAGAACGCCGATCTGGTCGCCCGCCGCCGAGACAACGTCGACGTGAACTGGTTCGTGGGCGACGCCTGCGAGCCCAATAACCTGCACGCAGCGGGCGTCGCCGACGCCGACGTCATGGTCGCCGCAACGGGCGAGGACCAGGTCAACCTGGTCGTGTCGCTGCTGGCCAAGCAGGAGTTCGCCGTCCCGCGAGTGGTGGCCCGGGTGAACCATCCGCAGAACCTTTGGCTGTTCAACGAAAGCTGGGGCGTCGACGCCCCGGTGTCAACCCCGCACCTCCTCACCGCGCTGGTCGAAGAAGCGGTGTCGGTCGGTTCGCTCGTGCGCCTCCTTCAGTTCGAGGGCGGCGGGGCCGGCCTCGTCGAAGTCACGCTGGCCGAGGGATCGCCGGCCGCCGGTACGCCCGTGGCCGACCTGGGCGTGCCGCGCGATGCCAGCATCGTGGCGGTCCTGCGCAAGGGTCACGTCGTCGTGCCGCGGGGCGACACCGTCCTCCAGCAAGGCGACGAGGTGCTGGCCCTCGTGACCAGCGACTCCGAGGACGCGGTAAAGGGCCTGCTCATCGGCCCCTGACGCGCTACTGCGGCTCGGCCGGGCCGCAGTAGATCGTGAGGCGAACTGCGGTGCCGGCGTCGGAGGTCTCGAAGTTGACCTCGTCGACCAGCGAGCGGATCAGCGGGATCCCGAGCCCTCGCTCGAAGTTGAGGCGCTCGGGGTCGGTGACCGGCGGGTGCTCGGGCAGGCTCATCGGGTCGAAACCGGTCCCACGGTCTTCGACGAGCACCTCGAGGCGGTCGTCGCGCTCCTCGCAGCGCACGGTGACCCGCTCCTCGAGATCGATGGCGGCGTGGGACTCGATGGCGTTGGTGCAGGCCTCCGACACCGCCAGCTTCAGGTCGTCGATGCGGTCGTCAGCCAGTTCGCGGCGCGACAGCGCCACCGACGACACGACCAGGCGCGCCAGCGCCACGAACTCGGCCCGAGCAGGGATCTCCAGCTCGACGGCTTCCAAGGGTCGGGCGGATCAGTCGGCGGCGACGGCAGCGTCGACGGAGTCGTGAATCGCGAAGACCTTGGTGAGGCCGGTGATCTCGAACACCTTGAGGATGCGGGGCTGGGTGCACACGAGGGTGAGGTCGCCGTCGTGGCTGCGGAGCCGCTTCAGTCCGCCGACGAGCACGCCGAGGCCGGTGGAGTCCAGGAAGTCGACCCCTTCGAGGTCGACGACGATCTGGTGCTTACCCTGGGCGACGAGCTCCACGAGCCGCTCGCGAAGGCGGGGGGCCGTATACACATCGACCTCGCCCCGAACGGAGAGCACGGCCTTGCCGTTCTGCTCCGAAACGTCGAGCCCGAGCTCCATCGTGGCCATCCTCCTCATCGCGCACACGGCCGGTATGTTCCGTGCGCGCCCGATTGGCAAACGTAGTCTGCGATTTAACTAGCAGCGATTTAGCTAGCAGCTACCGCCCACAGCGGGCGTCATCCGCCCAAGGGGCCGAGCGGGATCTCCTCGGGGACCAGGGCCTCGAGCGGCATCCGGTCGACCTGCGCCTTGAGCCACAGCACATGGAGCGACAAGACCGAGGCCAAGAGGCCGGCGGCGATGAACAAGAGCGTGGTGGTGCGGCTGTTGCCGCCGCCGGAGGACTCCGTGGGTGAACTGGGCAGTGCGATGGATCCGTCGTCGGCGGTCTCGCCACCGGACGCCTGGAACGGGAGGAGCTGGTTGAATCCGGGGTCCACCTCGCCGGGGGCTCGGGGCGGGGTGGCCAGGTTCGTGGGAACGCCGAGGCTGCCCAGCGCGCTGAGGTTCGGCCGCCTCGACGCCGCCGCCGACCCGGTCGACGCGCCGGCGCCGGAACTGGGCTTGGTGGTGGCGTTGGTGGTGCCGCCGGCGCCGCCGGCGCCTGGAGCCGTCGTGCTCGTGGTCGTCGTCGGCGGGGAGGGGTTCTTCCAGGTGACCTTGGCGTCGCCGACGGACCCCGATGCGATACCGGTAGGCCGGGCGCAGGTGCCTAGCTGCGTGTCGCTGTCGGACTTGCGGATCGCCCGGACCGAGTACTTGTAGTCGCCGTCGGATGCGACCTTGAGGTCGTCGGTCGCCTTGTATCCGGTGGCTTTCGAGTCGGCGGCGACGGTCGTGATGCAGCGCGGCGCAGCGCTACCGACAGCGCGGTCCACGTAGAACCCGATCAGATCGGCTTCCTTGTTGCTGGCGTCCCACTCCACGGTGACCTTCGAGTCGGCCAGCGCGGCCTTGATGCCGGTGGGGTCATTCGGAGGGCTGGCCACGGTGATGTTCCGGGAGACGCCGGGGCCGTCGCTCTCGGGGTTGCAGCCGAGGATGCTGCACTGCTGGCCGGTGGCGACCACAGTCAGTTGGTACTTGCCGTTGGTGTCCGGGAAGATCTGTATGTCGAAGCTCTGGTGCGGGTTGCCGCCCTGGGTGTAGCGGGCGGTCTGCACGTACGGCGCGTGTGGGTTGTGGTCGGTGGGCGCGGCGGTGACGGTGACCTTGGTGATGGCGCAGCAGCCGCCCTCGTCGGTGTCGGCGTGGCCCTTGACGTGGTAGTCGGTGGGGTCCGTGCCCCGCCAGGTGACGTTCTCTACCGGCCGGTCGACCACCACCGTCGGCGGATAGGCGGCCAGCGCCGGCCACACGCCCACCAGGGCGAGCGCGACCACGGCGCCGAGCGCCCCGAGACTCAGGCGGCGCCTCACGCCTTCTGCTGGAGTTCCTTCACCAGCTTGGCTTTGACGACCAGCCGCTTGGCCGCCGAGCCCTTCGGGTGACACGTCGTCAGCGTGAGCATCTTGGTGTCGCTGTTGGCGATCACCTGGAAATCGGTGGGATCCACGACGAACGGATCGCGGTCGACCTCATAGGTGCAACTGCCGATTGGCGTTTCCAGCACGATCACGTCGCCCTTGCCCAGGCGGTCGATGTTGGCGAACGGCTTGCCGTAGGTCGTACGGTGCCCGGCGATGGCCACGTTGCCGCCTTCGCAGGGCAGCGGCGTCTGCGGGTAGTGCCCGGCGCCGGCCTTGAGCGCGCTCGCGCTGGTTCCTTCCACGACGATGGTATCGACGCCCACCTTCTGGATCTTGATGCGCGTGAGGGCGTCGCCCTCTTTGAGCGTGCGGGTGCGGTAGCGGTGCGTGAGCTCGGGGCTGGCGTACTGGCGGCTCAGGCGGTCCTGCTCGCGGCCCTGAACCACGTTGGTGTACACCGGGAAACCCAGGAGCGCGACGGCCAGCAGGACGAGCGAGACCGACAACCCAGACAGGCCGCGACGGGCCCAGCCATGGCTGCGAAGGTAACGAATCAACTGCTCCACGGGCGCACCTCGGCTACGTGACGGACGGACCCGTCAGGAATGACGCAAGAGTAACGGCGGCCCCGGGGCTGTATGCCCC
>JACDEA010000431.1 GCA_013816725.1 Actinomycetota bacterium | reverse complement strand
GCGGTGGCGTCGATCCGGGCGTCGTTTCGCGCGCCGGGCTGGCCTGGCCACTCCGGGGCCCGATCACGTCGGGCTTCGGGCGCCGGTGGGGGCGGCTCCACGCCGGCATCGACATCGCCGCTCCCAAGGGCACGCCCATCCGCTCCGCCAAGAGCGGGACCGTCGCCTTCTCGGGCTGGATGGGCGGGTACGGCAACGCCACCATCGTCGATCACGGCGGCGGCCTGTCCACGCTCTACGGGCATCAGAGCAGGCGGGCGGCCAGCGTGGGCCAGACCGTGAAGCAGGGCGAGGTCATCGGCTACGTCGGGTCCACCGGTCACTCGACCGGCAACCACCTCCACTTCGAGACGCGCGTCGGCGGCACGGCGCAGAACCCCCGCAACTTCTTGCCGTGACGCCCGTGCTGGCGTGAGGCGCCTCCTGCTCGTCGGTGGGGGGCGCATGGGCGCCGCGCTGCTGGGTGGCCTGATCGACGGCGGCTGGGCCAGCGCGTCGGACCTGGCCGTGGTCGAACCCGTCGAGGCCCGCCGTCGTGCCCTGGCCGAGGAGTACGACGGTGTCCAGGTTTCCGCCGACGTCGTGGAGGCCGACGGCGCCGTGATCGCGGTGAAGCCCAACGACGTCGAGGCCGCGTGCCGCGCCGTTTCCGGCCGGGTCGGCCGCGTGCTGTCGATCGCGGCGGGCGTCACCCTCACGAAGCTCGAAAGCTGGCTGCCGTCGGGGACGCCCGTCGTCCGGGCCATGCCCAACACGCCCGCGCTGGTAGGTGCCGGCGCGGCCGCCATCGCCGCCGGCACCGCAGCGGGCGGCGACGACCTGACCTGGGCCGAAGGCATCCTCGGCGCGGTCGGGACAGTCGTCCGCGTTCCCGAGGATCTGCTCGACGCCGTCACGGGATTGTCGGGCTCCGGGCCGGCCTACGTGTTCCTCGTTGCCGAGGCCTTGATCGACGGCGGCATCGAGGCCGGCTTGCCTCGCGAGATCAGCGAGCGCCTGGCCCGCCAGACGCTGCTCGGCGCGGCGCGCCTCCTGGCCGAGTCGGGCGAGACCCCTGAAGAACTGCGGGCGCACGTGACGTCGCCAGGCGGCACGACGGAGGCGGGCCTGCGCGTTCTCGACGAACGGGACCTGCGCGCCGCGTTCAGCGCCGCCGTCGCCGCCGCCACCGAGCGCTCGAGGCAACTGGGCTCCCAGTAGCACCACCGGTCCCAGTGGCGTACATTTTCCTCCCGGAGAGGGGTGATTCCACTGGCGTCGGATTATGCGCGGGCGAAATACCTCACAGTTGCAGAGGTCGCGGGCATGCTGCGAGTGTCGAACATGACGGTCTACCGGTTGATCGAGGCGGGCGATCTGCCGGCCGGCCGCGTAGGCAAGTCGTTCCGGATCCGTGAGGTCGACCTCGACAAATACCTGGCAGCGCGCTTTACCCAGGCTGTCTGACTAAAGCGTGGCGCGGCGCCACGAGACGGTCTCGTTCCTTTCCGATTACGGGACGGCCGACGAGTTCGTCGGCGTCGTCAAATCGGTCGTGCGCTCGATTGCCCCTCAGGCGTTGGTCATCGACGTCACCCATGAGCTGCCGCCGCATGACATCCGCGCCGGCAGCCTCGCGCTGGCACGATCGGTGCAGTACCTGGCGCCCGGCGTCGTGCTCGCCGTCGTCGACCCCGGCGTCGGCACCGGTCGCCGGGCCGTCGCGGTCGAGGTGGGCGACGGGGGCGAGGCGGTCTTCGTCGGCCCCGACAACGGGCTTCTAGCCGGTGCAGTGGCCATGACCGGCGGCGCCACCCGCGCCGTGGAGCTGACGAACCGCGAGTACCACCTCGAGGCCCCCGGGCCGACGTTTGCCGGGCGCGACGTGTTCGGGCCCGTCGCCGCCCACCTGTGCAACGGCGTCGAGCTGGCCGACCTCGGCCAGGCCGTCGACCCGCTCGGACTCATGCCCGGCATCCTGCCGCTGTCGCGCGACGAGGCCGGAGGGGTGGCCGCCGAAGTGCTCTGGGTCGACCGCTACGGCAACGCCCAACTCAACGTCGACCCGGCCGACATCGCGCCGTGGGGCGACCGCGTCGTCATTCGGTGGGGCGGGCAGGAACGCATCGCCAAGCGGGCGGTCACTTACGGCGACATCGGGCCCGGTGAGGTCGCTCTGGTCGTCGACTCCTACGGGCTGGTCTCGATCGCGGCCGACCGCGGGTCGGCGGCCGAGCAGCTCAAGTTGCAACCGGCCACCGCGGTGCGGCTAGAACCACCTGACAGATGAGATCCGGAACCACCATCGCGATCGTGCTTCTGCTGGCGTTGATCGTCGGCGCCGCCCTGCTCCAGTTCGTCATGGCTCGCTGAGCCGCGCTCGGCAATTAACTGACAGAACGGCTTCGGTGCGCTGCTAGGCGGGTTCGAACGCCCGCAGAAGTTCCATCACTTCACGCACGCGTTCGGGCACTACCGGCGCGGCCGGTGGCGGGGGAGGCGGGCGAGGCGGCGGCGCTGTCGTGGTCGTCACCGGCTGGGT
>JACDEA010000031.1 GCA_013816725.1 Actinomycetota bacterium | reverse complement strand
CATCTCCATGAAGTCCGACCCCGTCACCGACATGAACGGCACCCCGGCCTCGCCGGCCACGGCCCGGGCCAGCATGGTCTTGCCGGTGCCCGGCGGCCCGACGAGAAGTACGCCCTTCGGTATCCGTGCGCCGATCTCCTTGAAGCGGCCGGGCGACTTCAAGAAGTCGACCACCTCGCGGATCTCCTGCTTCACCCCGGCGTACCCGGCCACGTCGGCGAACGTCGTCTTCGGGCGCTCGGTCGTGTACACCTTGGCCTTCGAGCGGCCGATCGACATGATGCCGCTCATCTGGCCCTGCGCCCGCCGGCTGAACCACACCCAGAAGCCGATGAGCAGGAGGATCGGCAGCAGGAACGGGATGAGCGACGCCGCCAGGTTCGGGGTGGCGTTATCGAAGTTCAGCTTGTCGGCCGGCACGGTGCGGCGCAGCAACTCCGAATCGGAATCGGGGAGCGGGTGCGGGCCGGTGACCGCGTAGCGGACGATCTTGTCGCCGTCGCGATAGGTGCCGGTGATACGACCGGTGTCGTTGTTGACCGTCGCAGCCAGGATCTGGTCGGCTTCGGCCTTCTTGATGAGGGCGCCGTACCCGATGGGCTGGCGCTTCGGCTTGCTCACCATCCCGGGCAGGATCACCGCGGCGGCCACCAACGCGACGAGCGCGACAACGGCCCAGCGCCAGTTCTGCTCCTGGGGCTGGAGCGGGTTGTGGCCCTTCTCCGGTGAACCCGGTCGCCGCCCGGGCGTCGGCCCGCCGTTTGGTTGCCGACTCATGATCGGCCGATTCTACCGGCGCGGCTCCAAGTAGGGGTCCAACCATCCGCGCCGCATGGAGTCGCACTGGGTACGGTCAAAACATATGACCCGCTCGCCTGCTCGTTCCCACAGCTGTGCCCGTCCCACGTGCGGCGCGCCGGCCGCGGCGATCCTTACCTACGACTACGCCACCCGCACCGCATGGCTCGACCCGCCCGGTGAGCCGATCCTCGGCGCGTGGTCGGTGTGCGCGACGCACGCCGACGGCCTCAAGGTCCCGGTGGGTTGGGGCCTGCACGACCGGCGCCACCCGGTCGTGTCGATGCAGGGCACGCTGGCTTCCTAGTCACTCACGGCGGTCGGTAACGTCGACCGCCCCATGGCCGTCGATCAACCCCCCGATCAGCAGACCGCGCCCGCTGCGCCGCGGTGGGGCCTCCCCGACGCGGCGTTGTGCTTCCTCGCCGGCTTCGTAGCCTCGAACCTCGCCGTGGCCGTCGCCGCCGGCGTCGCCGGGACCGACTCGCTCGTGTTCATTGCCAGCGGCCTGATCGGCTTGTGGGTGGGCCTGGTGGGCTCGATGGTCGCTGTCGCCCGTTCAAAGGGCACGGGCAGCCTGGCGGCCGACTTCGGCCTCCGCTTTGAGCGCACGCACGACCTGATCGGCCTTCCAATCGGCGTGGCCGTGCAGGTGGTGATCGTGCGGGTCGTCTACGTGCCCTTGACCCCATTCGTCCACGACCTCAGCGAGCGGCTCGAGGCGCCGGCGCGCGACCTGAGCAGACAGGCCGGCAAAGGGGTCGGTCTGTTCGTGCTCGGGGTGCTCGTCGTCGCCGGCGCGCCGGTCGTGGAGGAGCTTTTCTACCGGGGGATGTTGCTGCGCGCCGTGCGGCGCCGCTTCGGCGCCAACGTCGCCATCGGTGCCTCGGCGCTGGTGTTCGCCGGCGCCCACTTCGAAGCCATCCAGTTCCCGGCGCTGCTCGTCCTGGGGTTGGTCCTCGGGTGGCTGGCCGTGCGCTACGACCGTCTCGGGCCGAGCATCTTCGCCCACGCCGCGTTCAACGCGGTCACGATGGCCGTCCTCGTGGCCACGCGTTAGCCGTGTCAGTCGGCGTAGATGTTGAGGACGTCGGTCGCCGGTGCCCGCCCGGTGGCGGCCAGCACGAACCGCAGCGCGTCGCCGGTGCGGTGCTCGCCGCCGCCCGAGCCCACTGCCACCTCCTCGATGCCGTCGAAGGCCAGCGTGGCCGGGCCCCAGTTGCGCTTCTCCAGCTCGGCGGCCACATGGTGCACGGCGGCGCGCACCCCGTTGCCGCCCACCGACGGACGGCCCAGCGCGCTGAGGATGTCGTCGCCGTGAAGGTAGGCGTCGTAGTAAATGGCCTCGATGCCCTGGCGCAGCGTGCCGTCGAAGCCACCGGGCGCGGGGGCCTCCCATGCCGCGTCGTCGAACAGCGCCAGCAGGTCCTTGGCGCCCTTGATCGCGCCGGCCAGCTCGTCGGCCAGCTCGGAGCCGGACCGGCCGCGCCGCTCGACCACCTCGCGCTCGGTCACCTCGGGCGAACCGAGGCCGTCGAGGCGCCCCTCGACGATGTCGACGACTGTGCCGGTCATGTGCGCGGCCACGTCGCCGACGGTCCAGCCCTCGCAGCGGCTGGGCCTGGCCAGGTCGCCGGCGTCGAGCGACGCCACCAGCCGCTGGAATCGCTGCAGCTCGTCGAGAAGGCCGGTGCCGATTTCGTCGCGGGACAGTGTCATGGATTCGCTCCTGGTGGGGGTAGTTACGTGCAGGCTGCCTGCATCTATACTCCGCGGTCGATGGCGTCGTCAACGGTGACAGTGGTCACGTGACGCCCACGCAGGCCGAGCGCAGTGAAGCCACTCGCGGCGCACTCCTCCGCGCCGGCCGCGAGCTGTTCGCCGAGCGCGGGTTCGCCAACACGCCGCGCGAGGACATCGTCGAGCGGGCCGGCGTGACCCGCGGGGCGCTGCATCACCACTTCGGCCGAAAGGAGGACCTGTTCCGAGCTGTCTGCGAGGAGATCGAGGAAGAGATCGGCCAACTGGTGATCACCGCAGCGGCGGCCGGCGAGGACCCAATGGCGCAGTTGCGCCGCGGGTGCCAGGCATTCCTCGACGCCGCGCTGGAGCCCGCGGTGCAGCGGATCGTCGTTCTCGACGCGCCGGCCGTTCTCGGATGGGAGGGATGGCGCGAGGTCGAGGCCCGCCACGGGCTCGGTCTCGTGGGCGAGGGCCTGCGGGCGGTGATGGCCGCCGGCCAGATCGACGAACAACCCGTCGAGCCGCTGGCGCACATCGTTCTCGCCGCTCTGAATGAAGCCGCCCTTCTCGTTGCCGGCGCCCAGGACCCGGCGGCGACCCGCGTCACCGTCGGTCGAATGCTGGACCGACTCCTTTTCCGGCTCTGACGTTGGCAACATAGAGCGACCCATGCGCCGGCCCTCTCTCGCTTCGCTGTGTTCGCTCATCGCGGTCGCCGCCGCGGTGCTGTTCGTGTTCTGGCAGCTCAAACCGGAGTTGCTCTTCGCCAACACCACACCCTCGGGCGGAGACATGGGCGCCCACGTGTGGGGCCCGGCGTTTCTACGCGACCACCTCCTGGCCCACGGCCGCCTCACCGGATGGACGCCCGACTGGTACATGGGGTTCCCGCTGCTCACGTTCTACTTCCCGCTGCCGTCGCTGCTGATCGTCGTGCTCGACGTGCTGCTGCCCTACGGCGTGGCGTTCAAGCTCGTCACGGTGATGGGCGTGCTTGCGCTGCCGGTCGCCGCCTACGTGTTCGCCCGCCTCGTCGGCCTGCGCGGCTCGGCCCCGGCGTGCGTTGCGGTACTCACAGTGCCGTTCCTGTTCGAGCGGTCGTACACCATCTACGGCGGGAACATCGCGTCCACCCTCGCCGGCGAGTTCTCGTTCTCGATCAGCCTGGCGGCGGCCCTGCTGTTCCTCGGCGTCTTCGCCCGCTGCCTCGAGACCGGTCGCGGCCGTGGGCTGGCCGCCGTCCTGCTGGCGGTGACCGGGCTCTGTCACCTGCTGCCGACGATCTTCGCCGTCGGCGGCGCCGTCGTGCTGTTGGCGCTGCGTTTCGACCGGCGTCGCCTGCGTCTGGCGCTGCCCGTCGCCGTCGTGGCCGCCATGCTCGGCGCGTTCTGGTGGCTGCCGTTCCTCATGCGGCTCCCGTACACCACCGACATGGGATGGGAGCCGCTCACCACGTACCACAAGGCGCTGCTCCCGACGAGCCTGCAGATCCCGCTGATCCTCGCCGCGCTGGGCGCGGCCACGTCACTCGTGCTTCGCAGGCGGGCCGGGGTGTTCCTGCTGTTGATGGCCGCGGCCAGCGCGGTGATCTTCATGGGGATGCCGGCCGGACGGTTGTGGAACGCCCGCGTCCTGCCGTTCTGGTTCCTGTCGGTCTACCTGCTGGCCGGGATCGGCGTGGCCGTGATGGGCGAGGCGGCCGCCGCCGTCGTCGGCGCGCTGACGGCGCGCGCCGCGCCGGTCCCCGACGACGTCGGCGACTCCGCCGATGACCACGCGCAGTCCAACGGGCACGGCGCCAGCAAAGCGTTCGAGAACGTGGCCCCCACCCGCGCCGAGTACGTGGTCCGCTCACTGACGCCGGTGGTCGTCGCCGTCGTGTTCCTGGCCGTGACCGCGTTGCCGCTCAAGGCGCTCCCCGCGTCGGTCGCCGCGTCGGTCAAGACCACCGACAGCAGCTTCATCCCCGGTTGGGTGCGCTGGAACTACGAGGGCTACGAGCGCAAGGCGGCGTATCCCGAGTACCGCGACGTGATCGCGACCATGGCGCGCGTGGGCCGCCAGCACGGGTGCGGGCGCTCGTCGTGGGAGTACGAGCCCGAACTCGACCGGTACGGCACCCCGATGGCCCTGATGCTGTTGCCCTACTGGACGAAGGGCTGCATCGGGTCGATGGAAGGCCTCTACTTCGAATCGTCGGCCACCACGCCGTACCACTTTCTCTCCAACTCCGAGCTGTCGCTGCGGCCGCCCCGCCCACAACGCGATCTTCCCTATCGCGACCTCGACCTACGCACCGGCGTGCAGCACCTCCAGTTGATGGGCGTCCGCTACTACATGGCGCTGTCCGAAGCGGCGCAGAGCCAGGCCCGGGTGCACCCCGATCTCAAGCTGGTCGATCGCTCGAACGCGTTCTCGGCCACCGTCACCGAAAGCGGGAAGCCGGCCGAGACCAAGACGCGCAGCTGGGAGGTGTACGAGGTGGCCCACACCGCCGTGGTGGCACCGCTCTCGTTCGAGCCCGTCGTGGCGCGCGACGTGCCCAAGGGCGGCAAGAAGTGGCAGAACGCCGCGGTCGACTGGTTCCAAGGTGATCCGAACCGTTGGGAGGTGCCGCTGGCTGCGAGTGGCCCCAAGGAGTGGGCGCGGGTGGGCGCGTCGGCGCAGAACGACCCGCCCCGGCGCGCCGTGCGCCAAGCGAAGGTCACCAACATCCGAACCGGCGACGACCGCATCAGCTTCGACGTCGACCGCCCGGGCACCCCGGTGCTGGTGAAGGCGTCGTACTTTCCCAACTGGAGACCGTCGGGCGCCCGGGGTCCGTGGCGGGTCACGCCGAACTCGATGGTCGTGATCCCCACCGCGCGTCACGTGACGCTGCACTACGGCGAAACGCCGGTCGACCTGATTGGGTGGGCGCTGACGTACCTCGGCGTGTTGGCGCTGGTGTTCATCAGCCGCCGGCCGCTCGACCGGTCCGACGATTTCAGCGAGGACGAAGACCCCGACGAGGAGCTACGACGGATGACGAGCTTCGCGCCGGAGCTGGAGCCACAGCCGGCCTAGTCCCCGCACGGTGCGGGGGATGCGCCGCGTGATCGAGGTGCGCGATGCGCGCGTCTCCTCGACGAGCACGGGTACCGCAGCCACGTTCAACTCCGCCCGCTCGGCCCGGATGATCAACTCGGTGTCGTAGAGATCGGTGCCGCTGTTCGACGCGGCGACGACGGCGACGAACGGTTCGCGTTTCATCGCCTTCATCCCGTGGGTGTCGACGACACGCAAGCGGAAGGCGAGGCGCAGTATGGCGGCGAAGACGGCCGTTACCAGCCGGCGCGGCAGCACGCGGGTGTCGCTGGCACCGGCGCCCCGTTTGGCGGCGACGACCATCACGCACCCGTCGCTCTCCATGAGTTTGAGCGCTTTGTCGAGGAACTCGAGGTCGTAGTAGTCGACGTCGAAGTTGGCGACGACATCGCCGCGCGCCTGGTTGAAGCCGTGCCGCAGGGCGCCGCCGTAGTCCGGCGCGGCGATCGACAAGGCCCGCACTTCGTCGTAGCGATCGCTCAACTCGACGGCCAGCCGGGCGGTGCCGTCGGTGGAGCCGTTCTCGACAACCAACAACTCGAAGCCGGTGCCGCGCGCCCGTAGCCCGTCGACCAGGTCGGCGACGGTGGCGGCCAGGAATGGCTCCTCGTTGAACGCGGGCAGCACCACGGAGATCAAGATGCGCCATCTTCGCAGGCCACTACGCTGCACCTACTTATGGCGGCGCTCGACAGTGCGGTTCTCGGCCGGATTTTCAAGGCGTACGACATTCGCGGCCTCGTCCCCGACGAGTTGAGCACCGACGTTTCGCGGGCGGTCGGCGCCGCGTTCGCCCGGTTCGCCGACGCCGGGCGGATCCTCGTCGGCCGCGACATGCGGCCCTCGGGGCCCGAGTTGGCCGACGCGTTCATGGACGGCGTGAACAGCCAGGGGGTCGACGTCGTCGATCTCGGGCTGATACCGACCGACCTCTTGTACTTCGCCGCCGGCCGCCTCGACGCGCCGGGCGCCACCTTCACCGGTTCACACAACCCCGCGCAGTACAACGGCATCAAGCTGTGCCTTTCGGGGGCGCGGCCCGTGGGCGAGGAAACCGGCCTGCAGGACATCCTCAAGACCATCGACGGAGGAGCGCTCGAACCCGCGGCCAAGCGGGGCACCCGCGAAAGCGTCGACCTTCTCGACGACTACGCCGAACACGTGCGTTCGTTCATCGACGTCGCCCAGTTGCGTCCGCTGCGCGTCGTGGCCGACACCGCCAACGGGATGGGTGGCCACGTGCTCCCGCGAGTGTTCGGTCCGCTGCCCTTCGACCTCGACATCCTCTACGCCGAACTGGACGGCACGTTCCCGAACCACCCGGCCGACCCGATACAGCCCGAGAACCTCAAGGATCTCCAGGCCCGCGTCCTCGAGACCGGCGCCGACATCGGCCTGGCGTTCGACGGCGACGCCGATCGCGTCTTCCTCGTCGACGAGAAGGCCAACCCGGTGTCGGGATCGACCACCACAGCGATGCTGGCCGCCTCGATACTCGACAAGAACCCCGGCCAGGCGGTCATCCACAACCTCATCTGTTCGCGCGCCGTCGCCGAGGTCATCCGAGAGCACGGCGGCACGCCGATCGTGTCGCGTGTGGGGCACTCGTTCATCAAGGGCGAGATGGCCGAGCACGACGCCATCTTCGGCGGCGAGCACTCGGCCCACTACTACTTCCGCGACAATTACCGGGCCGATTCCGGCCTCATCGCCGCCGTTGTCGTCCTTGAGTTGCTGTCGATTGCCGCGAAGCCCCTCTCAGAGTTGCGCCTCCCGTTCGAGCGCTACGCACAATCCGGTGAGATCAACACGCGGGTCGATGATTCCGCCGCGGTGATCGATGACGTCGCCGCCGTCTTCTCCGGCCGCGGCAAGCAGAACCGCCTCGACGGCCTCACCGTCGAGTTCGACGACTGGTGGTTCAACCTTCGTCCGTCCAACACCGAACCGCTGCTGCGGCTCAACCTCGAAGCGACCACCGCCGAGGATTGCCAGGCGCGCGTGGACGAAGTGCTCGCGCTCGTGAAGAAAGGCTGACTGTGGCACTCGACCCCGTCCTGCTCGACATCCTCGCCTGTCCGGAGGACAAGGGCCCGCTCCTGTACTTCGCCGACGAGGACTCCCTCTACAACCCGCGGCTCAAGCGCCGCTACGCGATCCGCGACGACATCCCGGTCATGCTCATCGACGAGGCCGAGACCGTCGACGACGCCGAGGACCGACGGCTGCTGGCCAAGGCCGAAGCCGACGGCATCAAGCCGACATTCGAGGCGCCGTGAGCATGACCGACGTCCTCGACACGCTCGGGATCTTCGACGCCACCGCGTCGCTGCCCGAACAGGTGGTGGCGGCGGCGGAGCGCACGCGGGGAACCGCGGGGCTGCCCGACCGCGAGGACATCGAGAACGTGGTCGTTCTCGGCATGGGCGGCAGCGGCATCGCCGGCGACATCCTCCTGGCGACGGCGGCGCCGTTCATGCCCGTGCCGGTCGTGGTGGTGAAGTCGTACATCCCGCCCGCGTTCGTAAGCGACACGTCGCTGGTGTTCGCCATCTCGTTCTCGGGCGACACCGAGGAGACCGTGGAAGCGGCGGCCGAAGCCGCGGTGCAGGGCGCCAAGGTCGTGGTGGTGTCCGCCGGCGGCGAACTCGAGCGCATGGCCGAGTCGTGGGGAGCGGCGTACGTCGCCGTACCGACCGACGGGATCCCCATGCCGCGAGTGGGACTCGGCGCCATGGCCATCCCGCCGCTGGTCGTTCTCGAGGAGATCGGCCTGTTCGCCGGCGCCACCGAGTGGATCGAGCTGGCGGTGGCCCAACTCCGCCGCCGCCGCGATTCGCTGCTGCGGCCCAACAACCTGGCCATCGAGCTGGCCCGCCGCCTTGGGCGCACGATCCCATTGATCCACGGCGGCGGCGCCGTCGGGCAGACCGCTGGCTCGCGGTGGCGCACGCAGGTCAACGAGAACGCCAAGGCGCCTGCATTCAGCAGCACGCAGCCCGAGCTGTGCCACAACGAGATCTGCGGATGGGGCCAGCACGGCGACGTCACGCGCCAGCTGTTCACGCTGGTCAACCTGCGACACGACCACGAGCACCCGCAGCTCAGCCGCCGTGTCGAACTGGTCGCCGACATGATGCGCGAGGTCGTGGCCGGCATCGAGGAGGTGCGGGCCGAAGGCGAGGGTGAGCTGGCTCAGCTGCTCGACCTCATCCTCGTCGGCGACTTCACGTCGTTCCATCTCGCCGCCCAAGAAGGCATCGACCCCGGCCCCATTCCCGCCCTCGACGAGATCAAGTCCCGCCTGGCCGAGGAGCGCCAGCTCTAACCGACGACGAAAAAATCAGTAGCGGTACTGCTCGGCTTTGTAGGGCCCTTCGAGGGGGAGGCCGAGGTACTCGGCTTGGGAGTCGGTGAGCGAGGTGAGCTTCACGCCCAGCGCGGCGAGGTGGAGACGGGCGACCTCCTCGTCGAGCTTTTTGGGGAGCACGTACACCTTGTTCTCGTAGTCGTCGCCCCGGGTGTACAGCTCGATCTGGGCCAGCACCTGGTTGGTGAACGAGCACGACATGACGAAGCTCGGGTGACCCGTCGCACAACCCAGGTTGAGCAGCCGACCTTCGGCCAGGACGATCACGCCCTTGTCGCCGAAGTACCACTGGTCGACCTGCGGCTTGATGTTCTCGCGCCGCACGCCCGGCCAACGGGCCACTCCGGCCATGTCGATCTCGTTGTCGAAGTGGCCGATGTTGCCGACGATCGCCTGATGCTTCATGCGCGACATGTGCTCGGCGGTGATGACGTTCTCGTTGCCCGTCGCGGTGATGAAGATGTCGGCGGTCTCCACGACGTCGTCGAGCGTCGTGACCTGGAACCCGTTCATCGCCGCTTGCAACGCGTTGATCGGGTCGATCTCGGTGACGATCACCCGCGCACCCTGGCCGGCCAGCGACGCCGCGCAGCCCTTGCCGACGTCGCCGTACCCGCAAACGACCGCGGTCTTGCCGCCGATCATCACGTCGGTCGCCCGGTTGATGCCGTCGATCAGCGAATGGCGACAGCCGTAGAGGTTGTCGAACTTCGACTTGGTGACCGAGTCGTTGACGTTGATCGCCGGGAACTTCAGCGTGCCCGCTTCCTGGCGCTGGTAGAGGCGGTGCACGCCGGTGGTGGTCTCCTCGGTCACGCCCTTGACGCCCTTGGTTACGCGGGTCCAGCGATCGGGGTCCTCGTTGAGGCCGCGCTGGATGAGGCTCAGGACGACGCCCTCTTCCTCGGACCGGGCCGACGTCGGGTCGAGCGGCGCGCCGGCTTCGTACTTCGAACCGTCGAGGACGAGCAGCGTGGCGTCGCCGCCGTCGTCGAGGAGCATGTTCGGGCCGTTGCCGTCGGGCCACAGGAGCATCCGCTCCGAGCACCACCAGTACTCCTCGAGCGTCTCGCCCTTCCACGCGAATACCGGCACCCCGGCCGGGTTCTCCGCCGTGCCGTCGGGGCCGACGACCGCCGCGGCCGCCGCGTGGTCCTGGGTCGAGAAGATGTTGCACGACGCCCAGCGCACCTCGGCGCCCAGCTCGACCAGCGTCTCGATGAGGACCGCGGTCTGGATCGTCATGTGCAGCGATCCCGACACCCGCGCCCCGGCCAACGGCTTGGACTCGCCGAACTTTCGGCGCAGCGCCACCAGACCTGGCATCTCGTGTTCGGCCAGTTGAATCTCTTTGCGGCCAAAGGCGGCGAGAGAAAGGTCGGCAACCTTGAAGTCGCCAGCGGCCAGCGCGGGCATGGGTACTCACTTCCTGAAGGACGATCGGGACCAGCGAGGCTATCGGAGCACGCGCAGCTGGTTCGTACCCTGGCGGCCATGCTGCTGGCCACTAGGTGCCCCGTGTGCGACGTCGCCGGCCCCGCGCCCTGCGCCGGTTGCGTGGCCGCCATGCGTCGGGCCCCACTCCTTCCGCCGCCGCCGGGGGTCGACCGCTGCCTGGCGCTCCTGGCCTACGCCGGGGCTGGTCGCGAATTGGTGGCTCGCCTCAAGTACCGCAACGCCCGGGCCGGCGTGCGGTGGCTGGCCGGCGCTATGGCAGCGCTGGTCGACGAGCCTGTCGATTTGGTCACGTGGGTCCCGACCACGCCGGCGCGCCGGCGCCAGCGCGGGTTCGACCAGGCCGAGCTGGTCGCCCGTCGCATCGCGGCCCACCTCCGCGTCCCGTGCCGATCGGTGTTGCGCCGGGGGCCGGGCCCGACGCAGACCGGCGCCGGTGCGGCCGCGCGCCGCGCCGCGACACCAAGTCTCGGTGCGCGCCGTGCAGTTGCCGGCACGGTCGTCCTTGTCGACGACGTCGTCACTACGGGCGCCACCCTCAGCGCCGCGGCGCGATGCGTACGCGACGCTGGGGCCCGGCGCGTCGTGGCGCTCGTCGCCGCGAGAACCCCGCCCCCAGGGGACTTACACTGACTCATGGGCCGTGCGCGGGTCTGTGGTTGCAAGTCGATGCCAGCCGCGGGCGAAACGACCCACGTAAGGCAACCCAGTTGCTGAGCATGGCGCGGTTTAGATGTAAGTCCTCCTCGGTCAGTCACCGATTGGCGGTGGCGGGTGGGGAGGCGAATGTGGGGTCAAAGACCAGGTCAGCCGCGCACGGTCCATATCTTCACCGAGCAAGGGAGTCCACGTAGTGGATATTGCGATTCGGTCCCGGAAGCTGCGTCTCACCAAGTCGATGCGAGCCACCGTCGAGGAGAAGGTCAACCGCCTCGGCCGCTATCTCGACGGCATGGAGCGGGCCGAGGTGTGGTTCGCCGAGGAACAGAACCCCCGAATCGCCGAAAAGGAGATCTGCGAGGTCACGATGCACGGTCACGGCCACATCGTGCGGGCCAAAGCGGCCGCCGCCGACCCCCTCGCCGCCGTCGACCGTGTGGTCGACAAGCTCGAGCACCGCATGGAGAAGTTGAAAGGGAAGCTGGTCGGCCGCTCGCACC
>JACDEA010000430.1 GCA_013816725.1 Actinomycetota bacterium | reverse complement strand
GGTTCGTGAGGGTCATGGAGCGCCTGCCGATGACCTCGACCAACAAGGTCGTGAAGGCGACGCTGCGCGACGAGGGGTGGTCGTGCGCCGACCCCGTATGGTGGCGGTCCGGTCGGGCCATCGAGTATCAGCCGCTCACCGACGGCGACCGCGCCGCGCTGGCCGCGGAGATGGCGTCCCATGCCGGGTGATGACCCGCGCCGCGTGACGACCATGATCTTTGAGTCCTTCTCGCCCTGGGAGGGCGAGAAGGACTCAAAGATCGGGTAATACGGCTCGTATGAGCGAAGAGCAGCGTCAGGCGATGCCGTTCCTGGAATTGCTGGACATCGAAGCCGTCGCCAACAGCTCCGACGAGGTACGGCTGAAGATGGCATGGCGCGAGCAGCTGTGCACGACGGCGGGCGTGATGCACGGGGGCGCCATCATGAGCCTGGCCGACACCGCCGGAGCGATGTGCGCGTTCCTGAACCTGCCCGAGGGAACGGGCACCACCACCATCGAGTCGAAGACGAACTTCTTCCGAGCGGTACGCGGCGGCTCGGTCGAGGCCGTCGCCCGCCCACTCCACGCCGGCCGCACGATCGTGGTCGTCGAGACCGACATCGTCGACGACGCCGGCAAGCGCGTCGCCCGCGTCACTCAGACCCAGGCCGTGCTGCAACCGCGGTCATAACGTTCGCTTGTTTGAGTCGCTGGACTTCATCTACACCCCGACCGCCGACGTCGACGCCGCCGCGGCGTTCTATGTCGACGTCCTCGGCGGCCGCCTGAATTTCAAGATCAATGCAATGGGGACGACGGTGGCCCGCATCGACCTAGACGATCGCGGGCCGGCGATCCTTCTCACCGCTCATCTCCAAGGCGAACGGCCGATCCTCGTGTACCGGGTCGATGACTACGCACGGACGACGGACGCGCTCAAAGCTGACGGCGTAGCGCTCACCGAGCTGGAAATTCCCCACGGCCCGTGCGCGAGCTTCGTGGCCGAAGGTGGTCAACGCCTCGCGGTGTACGAACTCGTGCGGCCCGAGGCCAACGACCACTTCTCGGGCCGCATCGACCCGTAGGAGTGCGCTGATCAATTGGGCTGCGGCTGCGCCGCAGCCGCTCCGCAGCGCGCAGTCGTGCGTAAGCGAACGTCACTCCACCGGTGGGTTGGTAGTTAATCAGCACACTCCTAGCCGAGCTACGCCCGACTGCGGCGGGCGCCGATCAACAGCGACGCACCGAACGCGAAGGCCACCGCGCCGATGACGGCCCATATCGCCTCGCCACTCATGAACGATCCGCCGATGGCACCGACGCCCTGGAAAAACCACACCAGGCCGATGAGACAGAGGATTGCGCCGACCACGATTCGTGCCATCCGCCGACCATAGGCGGTGAGCGGGAGTCACCCGCGCTCCGATTCGAGGACGACGTCGCCCGGTCAGACGGCGACGAGGTTGGCGAGGGCGGCGAGTTGCTCGCTGCCGGCGCCGAGCATGACGACGAGTTGTTTGCCCCAGAGGAAGTAGCGGTGGATCGGGTAGTCGAGGTCGGAGCCGATGCCGCCGTGGAGGTGTTGACACGCGTGGATGACGCGGTGGCCGCCCTCGGCCGCCCACCACTTGGCGACCCGCACGTCGGCCGCCGCCGACCCGTCGTCGCCGCCGTTGTCGCCACCGTTGTCGAGCTGCCAGGCGGCGGCCAGCATCGTGACCCGCATCGCTTGCACGTCGATGTACGCGTCGGCCGCACGCTGGGCCACGGCTTGGAACGTGGCGATGGGTCGGCCGAACTGCTCGCGCTCGCTCACGTAGGCCGCGGTCTGGCGCAGCGCGGCCTCGCACACGCCGGCTTGGAGCGCGCACAGCGCGACGAGGACGCGGTCACGAACCCACGGGTCCAGCTCAGCGGCGTGAGCGACGAGACCGGCCGGTTGACCGTCGGTCGTCTCCACGACTTCGACCGGACCGGGTGCGACGAGCGACCGGCCCACCAGCAGCGCGTCGGCCTGCACCGCGTACGGCACCGGCGCGGCGCCGTCGACGATCGACAGGACCGCGTCGCCGGCGATTACTCGCGGCAGCCACGTCGCCCGGTCGATGTCGAAGCGGTCGACCGCCAGCGCGGCGACGAGCGTCGGCCACACCGGCAGCGGAGCCACGACGCGACCCTGCTCTTCGAGGATCAACGCCAGCTCGACCATGCCGAGACCGCTGCCGCCTACGTCGTCGGGCAGCGCGATGCCGAGCAGGTTGGCAGTAGCCAGATCGCGCCAGCTGCCCCGACCGGTGAATACGGCTCGCGCCGTCTCCTGCACGGCAGCCTGCTCGTCGGAGAGGGTGAAGTCCATCTCGCTACCGCGTCCCCCGAGGAAGGCCGAGGCCGACGGTCGCCACGATGTCGCGCTGCACCTCGTTGACGCCGCCGCCGAACGTGTTGATCTGGGCCCACCGCCCGGCCCGTTCGAGCTCCCCGCGAAGGACGGACCCGGAGGATCCCATGCGGATATACCCGCCGGCGCCCACGATGCCTAACAGCG
>JACDEA010000030.1 GCA_013816725.1 Actinomycetota bacterium | reverse complement strand
ACCCACCGCGCCGCCGACGCCGCCGCCACCTTGCTCACCGCGGAGGTGGCCGACCCCGCGGGCTACGGGCGAGTGGTGCGGGGCAAAGAGGACAAGGTCAAGCAGATCGTCGAGGAACTGGACCTCACGGGTGAGGACCGCGCCCTGATCACCGAGATCAACACGTCGATCTACTGTTTCCGCCGCAACGTGCTGGCGCCGTCGCTGCGCCGCATCAGCCCCGACAACGCCAAGGGCGAGTACTACCTGACCGATGTCGTCGAAGTGCTCTACGACGCCGGGTACCCCGTCGTCGCCATGGCCATCGAAGATCCGATGGAAGCAGCCGGCGTCAACGACCGCGCCCAGCTGGCGGTGGCCGAGGCCGAGCTGCGCGACCGCACCAACGAGCGGTGGATGCGACGCGGGGTGACCATGCTCGACCCCGAGCGCACCTACATCGACGCGTCGGTCGAACTCGGTACCGACGTCACGATCTTTCCCGGCACGCTCCTTCAGGGCGAGACCCGCATCGGCGACCACGCCGAGATCGGTCCTGACGCCAGGCTGGTCGACTGCATCGTCGGCGACGGCGCCGTCATCGAGCAGACCGTCGCCCGCCAGGCCACGATCGGCGACCGGGCCCGCGTTGGCCCCTTCGCGGTACTCCAACCGGGCGCGACGATCGCGGCCGACGCCGTCCTCGAGCCGTTTCAAATGATCCCCGGCGCCGATACCTAGATGGGAAACTGGCACTGATGCAGCTCACCCCGACGAAGCGGCTGGCGCTGTACACGGGGCGGGCGCACCCGCTGCTGGCGGCCGAGATCGCCGAACACCTCGGCGTCGAGTTGGGCGAGGCCAACCTCAAGGACTACCCGAACGGCGAGATCCACTGCCGTTACGACGAGTCCATCCGCGGATCCGACGTGTTCGTCATCCAGACCCATGCTCCGCCCGTCAACGACTCGATCATGGAGCAGTTGATCATGATCGACGCGGCCAAGCGGGCGTCGGCCAAACGCATCACCGCGGTCTGCCCTCGCTACGGCTACGCCCGCCAGGACCGCAAGGTGGAAGGCCGCGAGCCGATCACCGCCAAGCTCCTCGCCGACCTGTTCCAGGCGGCCGGCGCCGATCGCATCATCAGCGTCGACCTGCATTCCGGCCAGATCCAGGGCTTCTTCGACGGCCCCGTCGACCACTTGCGGGGCTGGCCGCTGCTCGAGGGCTACCTCAGCGACTGCTGCGACACCGACAACCTCACCGTCGTGTCGCCCGACACGGGCGGCCTGAAGGACGCCGAGCGTTTCGCCCGCCACGTGCAGGCAGACATCGCGTCGATCTTCAAGAAGCGGGCCCACGGCGACGTCGAGGCCCTCGGGCTGATGGGCGAGGAAGTCGTCAGGGGCCGCCACTGCGTGCTGTTCGACGACGAGATCGACACCGCCGGTACCGTGTGTGCCGCGGCCGACATCCTCCTCTCACACGGCGCCACCGAGGTGTGGGCGGCGGCGACGCACGGGGTCCTGTCCGACCCCGCCGTCGACCGCCTCAAGAACTCCTCGATCAGCCGGGTGGTCATCACCAACACCTTGCCGCTGCCCCCCGAAAAGCAGATCGACAAGATCGAGGTGCTGTCGGTGGCCAAGATCATCGCCACCGGGCTCGAGGCGGTGTTCGAGGACACCTCGGTGTCGGAGATCTTCGGAGGGGAAAACCAGAGCTAGCAGGCGCTAGAATCGTCCTTCGTGCCTGAGATCGCTCTGCCCGTCGAAATTGGTCGTTCCACCGGCTCCCGGCCGGCCGGGCGGCTGCGCGCCGCGGGCAAGATCCCGGCCATCGTCTACGGCCACGGCCTGTCGCCCGTCGCCGTCGCCGTCGAGGGACGGGCCCTGCGGGCCGCCTTGATGACCGAGGCCGGCCTCAACGCGCTCATGAGCGTGAAGCTCGACGGCACCGAGCATTTGGTCATGGCCCGTGACATCCAGCGCGACCCCGTGCGCCACCGCGTCACCCACGTCGACTTCCAGATCGTCCGCCGCGACGAGATCATGACGGTCGAGGTGCCCATCGCCCTCGTCGGCGAGGCCGAGTTGGTCAACCGCGAGGGCGGCGTCGTTGCTCAGGAGCTGTTCAGCCTCAGCGTCAACGCAACGCCGGGCAACATCCCCAACTCGATCGAGATCGACATCACCGAACTGGCCGTGGGCGACGCCGTCCGGGTCAGCGACATCAAGCTGCCGTCGGGCGCGAGCACCGACGTCGATCCCGAGGCCGCCATCGTCGTCGGTCAGCCGCCGCAGGCCGTCGTCGAAGAGGTGGCCGAGGGCGAGGAAGGGGCCGAAGGCGTCGAGGGTGCCGAGGGCGAGGCCGAGGGCGGCGACGCCGAAGCACCAAGCGAAGCCTCGGAGTAACCCGTGGCCGCCGACCTGCTGGCGGTCGGGTTGGGCAATCCGGGCGCCGAATACGCCGGCACCCGCCACAACGTGGGCGCCGACGTCGTGGCCCTGTTGGCCGCCCGCCACGGCGAGAAGCTCAAGCGGGGCAAGGAACGGTCGCTGGTGGCCGAGGCCCGGCTCGACGGCAAGCGCCTCGCCCTGGCCGTCCCGCAGACCTATATGAACGACTCGGGCATGGCCGTGCGCGCCCTCGTGCGCCGGTATGACATCGACGACCTGCACCGCCTGGTGATCGTTCACGACGAGCTGGACTTCGAGCCCGGCCGCCTGCAGGTCAAGGTCGGTGGCGGGCTGGCCGGCCACAACGGCCTCAAGTCGATTGTCGCCCATCTCAAGTCCGACGACTTCGTCCGCGTTCGCATCGGTGTCGGCAAACCGCCCCGCAAGGAAGTGGGCGCCGATCACGTGCTGACGCGCCCGGCCAAGAAGGTTCGGCAAGAGCTGGAGATCGTCGTTCAGGAGGCGGCCGACGCGGTGGAGACGATCCTCACCGACGGCCCAGCCGTCGCCATGAACCGGTTCAACACGCTGGCGACGTGACGCCGGCTCCTGCGCGCCTCGGGCACGCCTTGCGCGACCTGCCGCCGCTGCTGCGCGACGAGCCGGCGTTCAGCCGCGTCGTCGGTGCGGCCAACGCCGTGCTCGCGGTGCCCGAGCCGGCGCGCGCATTCGCCATCGCCGGCCTGGCCCACCTCAGCGCTCGCCACCCGATCATCGCCGCCGCCCCCACCGGAACCGACGCCGAACGATTGGCCCACGACCTCGACGCCTTTCTCGGCGCCGACGCGGTGGAGCTGTTCCCGGCGTGGGAAACGCTGCCGTTCGAGCGCGTCAGCCCGAGCGTCGAGACGATGGGTCGCCGTCTGCGCGCCATGTGGCTGCTGCGGCAGCCCGACCGCATGCCCCGCGTCCTGGTCGCGCCGGTCAAGGCGCTGCTTCAGCGGCTCGGCCCGCACGTCGAGGACGTCGAGCCCGTCGTCGTGCGGCGCGGTGATCGCTTCGACCCTGAGGAACTGGTGCCCCGTCTCATTGAGATGGGCTACCGGCGCGAGTACCAGGTCGAGCATCGGGGTGAAGTGGCGGTGCGCGGCTCGATCGTCGACGTGTTCCCGTCGACGGCCGACGTTCCCGTCCGCATCGACCTGTGGGGCGACGAGGTCGATCGCCTCACCGAGTTCGCGGTGGCCGACCAACGCTCGACCGACGACGTCGATTGCGCGGAGATCTTCGGGGCGCGCGAACTGCTGCCATCGCAGGAAGTTCGCGATCGGGTCGCCGAACTGGTCGGCGAGCAACCGTGGGGCCGCGACCAGTGGGAGCGCTTGCGCGAAGGGCTCACCTTCGACGGGATGGAGTCCTGGCTGCCGTGGCTGGCCCCGGGCGAACACCTGTTGATGGACCTCGTGTCGCCCGACGCGCAGGTGCTGCTCGTCGACCCCCGCCGCATGCGCGACCGCGCCGCCGAACTCATCGACGAGGAAGCGTCGCTGGCCGCCACCCTCGCCCAGACGTGGGGCGCGTCGAGTGACACCGAGTTCCCGCGCCTGCACCTCCCGTTCGAGCGCCTCCTCGAACACACCAAAGCACCCGTCTGGACCCTGACCGCGACCGCCGACGCCCCGGCCACGCCGGCGATCGCCGCCTACGGGTGGGACCCCGTCGTGGGCGACGCCACCCGTCTGGTGAAGCAGCTGAGCGACCTGCGCGGCGACGGCTACCGCCTCGTGATCTGCGCCGACGGCGAGGGCAGCGCGGCGCGCATCGCGGCTGTGCTGCGCAACGAAGGCTTCGACGCGCCGCCCGTCGAGATCCAACCGCTGGAGCGGGGCTTCATCATGTCGAGCATCAAGCTGGCCGTGCTGGCCGAGCCCGATGTCACCGGCCGCCGCCGGGCCCATCGCCGTCCCCGCAAGCGCCGGGCCATAAGCGAGGCGTTCTTCGAGGATCTCAAGCCCGGCGACTACGTCGTGCACTACCAGCACGGCGTCGCCCGTTACGCGGGCATGGTGACGCGCGCCATCTCCGGCGCCGAGCGCGACTATCTCCTGCTCGAGTACCGGGCCGGCGACAAGCTCTATATCCCGTCCGACCAGATCGACGTGATCCGCCCCTATACCGGCGGCGAGTCGCCGACGCTGAGCCGGCTGGGCGGCAGCGAGTGGCAGAAGGCCAAGGCCCGGGTCAAGGCCGCAGTGCGCGAGATCGCGCAGGAACTCGTCGTGCTCTATCAGCGGCGCGTCACGTCGCCCGGTCACGCCTTTCCGCCCGACACGCCGTGGCAGCAGGAGCTGGAGGCGGCGTTCCCGTTCGAAGAGACGCCCGACCAGCTCAAGGCCATCGCCGAGGTCAAGCAGGACATGGAGGAGCCGTTGCCGATGGACCGCCTCGTGTGCGGCGACGTCGGCTTCGGTAAGACCGAGATCGCCATCCGCGCCGCGTTCAAAGCCGTGCAGGACGGCAAGCAGGTGGCGGTGCTCGTTCCGACGACGCTGCTGGCCCAGCAGCACACGCAGACCTTCGGCGAGCGGTTCGCCGGCTACCCCGTGCGCGTCGAAACGCTGTCGCGGTTCCTCACCCCTGGGCAGGCCAAGAAGGTGGTCGACGGGCTGGCCACCGGCGAGGTCGACGTCGTCATCGGCACGCACCGCCTGCTGTCATCGGACATCAAGTTCAAGGACCTGGGTCTGCTCGTCGTCGACGAGGAGCAGCGCTTCGGCGTCACCCACAAGGAGCTGATCAAGCAACTGCGCACCGACGTCGACGTGCTCACGCTGACCGCCACGCCCATCCCCCGCACGCTCGAGATGAGCCTCACCGGGATTCGCGACCTCACGCTGCTGCACACGCCGCCGGCGGAGCGCCAGCCGATCCTGACCTATGTCGGCGAGTACGACGAGCGGGCCGCGGCTGAGGCCATCCGCCGGGAGCTGCTCCGCGAGGGCCAGGCGTTCTTCGTGCACAACCGGGTGAGCGACATCGAGTATGTCGCCCGCGACCTGCGCGAGCTGGTCCCCGAGGCGCGGGTCGCCATCGCCCACGGTCAGATGGACGAGGGCACGTTGGAGAAGGTGGTCCTCGACTTCTGGGATGGCCAGTACGACGTTCTGGTGTGCACGACGATCATCGAGTCGGGCATCGACATGCCCACGGTCAACACGCTCGTGGTCGATCGTGCCGACCTACTCGGGCTCGGGCAGCTGCATCAGCTGCGCGGCCGCGTGGGCCGGGCCGGCCAGCGGGCGTACGCGTACCTGTTCTTCCCGCCCGACCGTTCGCTGTCGGAGGAGGCGTACGAGCGGCTGCGGACCATCGGCGAGCACACCGAGTTGGGGTCGGGTTTCAAGATCGCCATGCGCGATCTCGAGATCAGGGGCGCCGGCAACCTGTTGGGCGCCAACCAGTCCGGTCACATCGCTGCCGTCGGCTACGACCTCTACGTCCAGATGGTCAGCGAGACCGTCGCCGAGCTGAAGGGGGAGACGCCGAAGGAGCCGGCCGAGATCAAGCTCGATCTTCCCGTCGACGCCCACCTCCCCAAGGACTACGTCGACCGCGACGACCTTCGCCTCGACGCGTACCGCCGCCTCGCGCTCGTCACCACCGACGCGCAGGTCGACGACATCCGCGACGAGTGGCTCGACCGGTACGGGCCTCTTCCGCCACCGGCCGACGCCCTCCTCGCTGTCGGCCGGTTGCGCGCTGCCGCGGCACGGACCGGCGTCCGCGAGATCACCGTGGCCCGCGACATCGCCCGACTCAGCCCGCTCGAACTCAAGACCAGCAAGCAGATCCGCCTGCGGCGGCTGAGCCCGAAGGCTGTCTACAAGGAGGAGACCGGCCAGGTCGTGTTGCCGCTCACCAAGGCGGGGGCGGCCGACCCGGCCGGCTCTCTGGTGACGTTCCTCAACGAAATGGTGGCGGACTAGCGTGGAAATCTTGCGACGTCTTCTGGTTGTCTTCATCGCGAGCCTGGTGCTGCTGAGCGCGGCCTGTGGCGCGGTCACGCCGTTCGCCGCGATCGTCAACGGCGACCGCGTCCCCCAGCGCGACCTCGACCGAGAACTGAAGGCGATCAAGGGCAACAAGGCGTTCGTGCAGGCGATTCAGGGCCAGGGCAGCGGGCTGTCGGTCGAGGGCTCGGCCAAGAACACCTTCGACATGGCCTTCGTGTCACGGGTCCTGACCCGGCGCATCTTCTACACGCTGATCCATCAGCAGGTCGAGAAGCGCAAGTTGAAGATCAGCGGCAACGACCTGACCGCGGCGCGCCGCGACGCGATCGCCTCCTTCGGCAGTGAGGACACGGTGCGGGGCTTTCCGAAGAGCTACGTGGACGAGGCGACGCGCACGACGGCGGAGATCAACAAGCTGCGGGCCAGCCTCGGCAAGGGCGCGGCCACGCCGGAGAAGATCAAAGCGTTCTACGAGGAGAACAAGGAGCAGTACGCGCAGAGCTGCGTCAGTCACATCCTCGTCGACGACGAAGCCAAGGCCAAGGAGTTGAAGACGCAGCTCGACAAAGGGGCCAGCTTCGAGGAGTTGGCCAAGAAGGAATCGAAGGACAACCAGGGCGCCTCCGGCGGGAGCGCGGCCAAGGGCGGCAGCCTGGGATGCCTCACCGAGCGCGACGCGGCCGGGTTCGTGCCCGAGTTCGTGGCCGGCTACAAGGACCTGCCGGTGGGCAAGGTCAGCGACCCAGTGAAGACGCAGTTCGGCTTCCACTTGATCAAGATCACCGAGCGCAAGCAACAGTCGCTCGAAGAGGCGACGCCCGGCATCACCGAGCAGCTGGGCCAGGACACGCAGCAGGCGTTCAACGACATGATCACCAAGGTCGCCCGTGCCGCGAAGATCAAGATCAACCCGCGGTACGGCAAGTTCGACCACGACCAGCTCACGGTGATCCCGCCCAAAGCCCCGCCGGCGGCCGGAGCTACCAACACCACCGCGCCGTTGCCGCTCACGCCGGGCGGATAGATGGCCCGGGTCGTGGTGGCCGGCCTCGGCCCTGCCGGCCCGGAGTTGCGCACGAGCGAGACCGACGCGGCGATCGAGCGCATCGGCCACCGCTTCCAGCGCACGGCGCGCCACCCCGCGGCGGTACCGGACACGCCGGGTTTCGACGAGATCTACGAACGCGAGCCGTCACTCAACGCGGTGTACAGCGCCATCGTCGACTCGCTGGTCGCCGCCGCCGATGATCACGGCGAGGTGTTGTATTTGGTGCCCGGTTCACCGTTGGTCGCCGAACGGACGGTCGAGTTGCTGCGCGAGCGAGGCGAGGTCGACGTCGTCGTGTTGCCCGCGCTGTCGTTCGTGGACCTGGCGTGGAACGCGCTTGGCATCGACCCGCTGGCCGCCGCTGTGCAGATCGTCGACGGCCAGCGGTTTGCCATCGACGCCGCCGGCCACCGCGGGCCATTCCTCGTCGCCCAGTGTGACACGCGCTCTGTCCTGTCCGACATCAAGCTCGCGGTCGACGACGGGCCCGTCGTCACCGTGTTGCACCACCTCGGTCTCGACGACGAACGGGTAGACCACGTCGCGTGGGCCGACGTCGACCGCGTCGTCGCGCCCGATCACCTCACGTCGATCTACGTGCCCGCGCTGGGCGCGCCGGTAGCCGGCGAAGTCGCCCGCTTCGCCGAACTCGTCCGCGTGCTGCGCGACCGCTGCCCGTGGGACCGCGAGCAGACGCACCACACACTTACGCGCCACCTGGTCGAGGAGACATACGAGACCCTTGACGCCATCGCCGGGTTGCCCGACAGCTACCCGCACCTCGAAGAGGAGCTGGGCGATCTGTTGTTCCAGGTCGTGGTCCACGCCACGCTGGCGGCCGAGGCCGGCGAGTTCACGCTGGCTGACGTCGCCCGCGGGATCCACGACAAGCTCGTCGGCCGCCACCCGCACGTGTTCGCCGACGTCGACGCGTCCACGTCGTCGCAGGTCGTGGCCAACTGGGAGCAGATAAAGAAGGCCGAGAAAGGGCGCGACAGCGTGATGGACGGCATGCCGTCGACGCTGCCCGCGCTCCTTTACGCGTACAAGGTGGGGCGCAAGGCCGCCGCGGTGGGCTTCGATTGGGCCGCCGGCGACGTGGACGGGCCGATGGCGAAGGTGACCGAAGAACTCGAAGAGCTGCGCGTTGACGAATCGCAGGAGGAGCTGGGCGACCTGCTGTTCGCCGTCGTCAACGTCGCCCGCCACCTCGACCTCGATCCCGAGGCCGCGCTACGGGCCGCTACCGACAAGTTCCGCCGCCGCTTCCAGGCGATGGAGGCGCTGGCCGAGTCCCGCGCCGTCCCCGTCTCCGACGACCTGTGGGACGAAGTCAAGCGCTAGCGCCGAACTGACAGTCAGACCGCGCGCTATAGCGCGCGGTCCGACTGTCGGTTCGGCCGAACCGTTAGGACTCGACGTCGGCGAACTTGGGGTCGCGCTTCTCGAAGTAGGCGGTGACGGCTTCGATGTTGTTGGCCGACCCGATCAGCGACATCATCGTGCGCTCCTCGGCCTTCAGGCCGTCGGCCACAGGGACCTGGCCGGCCATGTTGAGCAGCTTCTTGGCGCCCCTCACGGCGGAGGGGTTCTTGGCCGCGATCTCCGCGGCCAACGCCAGCGCGTCGTCTCGCGGGTGATCGCTGACGTGGGTGGCGAGGCCCAGCTCCTTGGCTTCGGTGCCCGAGATCATGCGGCCGGTGTAGGTGAGTTCCTTGGCCACGTCGAGGCCGACGAGGCGGGGCAGCATCTGCGTGCCGCTCATGTCGGGGATGAGGCCCCAGCGGATCTCCAGGACCGACAGCTTGGCGTCGGGGGCGACGTAGCGGATGTCGCAGGCCATGGCGATCTGGAAACCGGCGCCGACGGCCGGCCCGTGCACCGCGGCGATCACCGGGATCGGCAGTGTTGTCCACACGTACGCCGCCCACTGCCCGGCGTTGGCGATGCCGCCCTCGCCCCGGCGCTCGGGCGCCAGTTGTTCGCCGGCGTCGTCGCGCAAGCCGTCGCCGCCGGCCATCGACTGGAACGAGCTGAAGTCCAGGCCGGCGCAGAATCCCTTGCCTTCGCCAGAAAGCACCGCGACCCGCACGCTGGGGTCGGCGGCCAGGGCGTCGCCCACGTCTCCCAGCCCCTTGAACATGGCCTGGTTGACGGCGTTGAGCTTGTCGGGCCGGTTCATGCGAACGTCGGCCACCCCGTCGGTCACTGTGTAGACGACTGCGTCGGATCCCATGGTCGTGAGCCTACGGCCGGCTGTTCGGCCACGTCCCGGGGCCGGAGCTGCAGAGCCCGGGGGCCGGAGCTGCGGAGTTCGGGCGCCGAGACTGCTTGGAGGAGCGTTAACTCAGCTGTAACGTTGCCCCCACCATCCACAGCAGCAACAGCGGTAGGCGGAAGGCGTCGGGGCAACCAACTTGAGCGCGATTGAGCACGTGCATGGCCGCGAGGTCCTGGATTCCCGCGGGCACCCCACCGTGGAGGTCGAGGTCGTCCTCGACTCGGGCGCCCGCGGTCGGGCCATCGTGCCGTCGGGCGCGTCCACCGGCGTGCATGAGGCGACCGAGTTACGCGACGGCGGCGACCGCTATGGCGGCAAGGGCGTCCGTGACGCAGTGGCCAACGTCAATGGCGCGATCGCCGACGCGGTTCGCGATCTCGACGCCATCGACCAGCGCGGCCTCGACACGGCGCTCATCGATCTCGACGGCACCGACAACAAGAGCCGGCTCGGTGCCAACGCCATCCTCGGCGTGTCGCTGGCCGTAGCCAAGGCGGCGGCCGACGAGCTGGAGTTGCCGTTATACCGCTACGTCGGCGGGGCCAACGCGCACCAGCTCCCAGTGCCGATGATGAACGTCATCAACGGCGGCGCCCACGCCGACAACAACGTCGACCTCCAGGAGTTCATGGTCGTGCCCGTCGGCGCCGCCTCGTTCACCGAGGCCCTGCGGTGGTGCGCCGAGACCTACCACGCTCTGAAGTCGCTCCTGCACGAGCGCGGGCTGTCGACCGCGGTGGGCGACGAGGGCGGTTTCGCGCCCGACCTGCCATCGAACGAGGCCGCGGTCGAAATCCTCATCGAAGGGATCGCCAAGGCCGGCTACCGACCGGGCGACGACCTCGCCATCGCTCTCGACCCGGCTACCAGCGAGATCTACAACGACGGTCGCTACCACCTGGCGTCGGAGAACCGGCGTCTCTCGTCGGCCGAGATGTCCGACTACTTCGCCGGCTTGTGCGAAAAGTTCCCGATCGTGTCGGTAGAGGACGGGATGGCCGAGGACGACTGGGACGGGTGGGCGACGCTCACCACGGCGCTGGGCGACACCGTGCAGCTCGTCGGTGACGATCTGTTCGTCACCAACGTCGAGCGCCTCGATCGCGGTATAGAACGCGGCGTCGCCAACGCCATTCTCGTCAAGGTCAACCAGATCGGCACGCTCACCGAGACGCTCGACACCGTGACCCGGGCCACCGCTGCTGGCTACGGCGTGGTGATGTCGCACCGATCGGGTGACACCGAGGACACCACCATCGCCGACCTCGCCGTTGCCACCAACTGCGGCCAGATCAAGGCCGGCGCGCCGGCTCGGTCCGATCGTGTCGCCAAGTTCAACCAGTTGCTGCGCATCGAGGAAGACCTGGGCGAGGCGGCGGCGTTCAACGGCCAGGCGGCGCGGCGATGAAGCGCGTCGCCCGCGTCGCTGTCGCCCTGCTCGTGCTCGTCGCCCTGCTGTTCCTGGCCGGCTTCCCGGCCCGGACTTATTTCGACCAGCGCAACGCCCTGGCGGCGACGACCGACCGGCTCGAGGTCCTGCGCAAGAGCAACAAGACCCTGAGCGGTCGCACAAGCGAGCTGCAGAGCGACGCCGCAGTGGAGCGCCTGGCGCGCGAGCAGTACAACCTGGTGCGGCCGGGCGAGGAGGCCTACGCCATCCTTCCCGGCCCCGAAGGCCCGGCCCCGGCCAAGGTCGCCGCCCCGGCGCCCAAGAAACAGAGTTGGCTCGACAAGGTCGCCGACACGCTCTCGTTCTGGAACTAGGCGCCCCGGGGCACCGTCCGCCGCTCGACCGCGGGTGGCGCCCGTCTACGACAGACTGATGGGGATGGCCGACCGTGACACCCCGGAAAACCTCCCGGAGAGGGCATCGCCGCGGCCGCCGTCGGTGCGCGTGTCCGACGTGGAGCGCAACCACATGGTCGAAGTGCTGCGCACC
>JACDEA010000429.1 GCA_013816725.1 Actinomycetota bacterium | reverse complement strand
GGCGCGGTCAGGCCCGCCCCGCCGGAGCCGCCGCCGCCGTCCGCAGCCAGCGAGGGCGGACTGAACGCGGCGCCCCCGATCGCATCGGCTGCGCTCGGCGTGTCGCCCAACAGCTCGTCGAACGGCAGCGTGGCCGCGGCAACGACATGAGCGCCGCCGAATTCGAAGACCACGCCGCCCGGCGCTCCGGGCGGCTGCCAGTCGATGATCAGGCTGCCGGCGTCGAACGTCGTGAGCGCGCCCTTCGTCATCTGGGTGGGGCGGGTCACGTACATCGTTATGCCGAACCCGGCCAGGGCCTGGTTGGCGGCCGCGGTGGCCGGGCCGACGGCGTCGGCGGTCTGGTCGCTCGCGTGCACGCCCTTGTTGTCGACCGTGACGGGGATGCCGTGCACCTTCATGTCGTGGACCGTGGTGGCACCCGAACTCGTGGCCGCCGCCCCGTCGGTCTCGCCGTGGGCGACCGACATCACCGATCCGATGGTTACCTCGCCGCCGGCGAACGCGATGTCGCTGATCGCGCTGCGCGCGTCGGCCACAGCAGTCTTGGGACCGGTGACCTTCACCGCGCTGGTAGCCCGGCTCGTCCCGGCCTGCTCGACGTCGCTCACCAGAACCGCACCGAGCACCGCGTCGGCCGCGACCTCGGACGGGCCGGCTCGCGCCGTCATCTTGCCGCCCGGCACCGTGTTCTCGTCGCTGGACTTGCCCGGGTTCAATGCCTCAGCCCGCACTGGCGAGTTCAGGTAGTGGTACTGGTCCATGACCTCGCCGCGGACGCCGACCGGCGAGCAGATCGTGGTGATCGGGAGGCCGAGCGCGTCGAACAGTGCGCTGGGTGTGCACGGGAACGGACCGAGGAGCAGGAGCAGGCTGCCGGCGTTACCGGCCAGCGCGCTGGGCCAGGCGATCGACGCGAGCGCATGGCCGCTCGACGACGTCATGGTGGTCTCGGCGTCGGGTATGCCGCTGTCGACGGTGCCGGGCGACTGGCCGGTGATCGAGTCGGCGATGATCCGCTGGCCGCCGGCCACCGCGCCCAGACTGAACGACTGAAAGGCGGCGCCGAGGGAGTCGTCGTCGGCGACCGCCGGCCCGGCAGCGAGCACCGTGGCCAACCCCAAGGCGCAGGCCAGTCCGGCGACGGCCAACTTCATGCCACACCGCCCAGGTAGGCCTCTTGCACGAAGTCCTCGACGTCTGCCGGTTCGCCCACCGCAGCGATCACTCCTTGGGTCATGACCGCGGCGTAGTCGGCCACGGCCAGCGCGGTACGGGCGAACTGCTCGACCAGCAGGATCGTGATGCCGCCGGCCGCCAGTTGGGCGACCACTTCGTAGAGTGAGCCGACGATGAGCGGCGCCAGACCCATGGAGATCTCGTCGAGCAGCAGGATCTCGGGGTCGGCGACCAGTGCACGCGACAGCGCCAGCATTTGCTGCTCACCGCCCGAGAGCGTGCCGGCGACCTGGCCCCGTCGCTCGCGCAGCACCGGGAATCGCTGGAACGCCTTCTCCTCGACGTCGGCCGGCGAGTCGTTCGTCGCGTACGTCCATACGCGCAGGTTCTCGGCGACGGTGAGATTCGGGAAGATGCCGCGGCCCTCGGGGATACGACAGGCGCCGGCCTTGGCCAGCTTCTCCGGCGCGGCGCCGTTGACGTGCGCCCCGGCGATGTGCACGCAGCCAGCGGTGGGCCGCACCTGGCCGCCCAGCGTCAGCAGCGTGGTCGATTTGCCGGCGCCGTTGGGGCCGAGCAGCGCGTAAACGCACCCCTGCGGCACCGACAACGTGACGCCGTGGAGCACTTCGATGCGGCCGTAGCCGGCGCGCACGTCACGCAGCTCGATGGCGGGGACGGGCGCGGTGATCGTGTCGGGTGCGGGCGTGGTCACAGTGTGGCCGCCTGCAGGTCGGACGTGTCGGCGCCGAGGTAGGCGGCTTGCACGGCGGGGTCGGCCTGGATGGCGGCGGGCGGGCCGGCGGCGATCACCTGCCCGAAGTCGAGGACGTGGATGAGCGAGCACACGCGCATGACGAGGTCGACGTCGTGCTCGACGAGAAGGATCCCCGTCCCGTCGGCGGCGATGTCGATGAGAAGGTCGCCCAGCGCCTGCGTTTCGTCGTGACTCAGCCCGGAGCCGGGCTCGTCGAGGAGCAATAGGCGGGGTCGGGCGGCGAGGGCGCGGCCGAGCTCGACGAGCCGGGCCAAGCCCGTCGGCAACGCGTCGACACGGTCGCCGGCGACGGCGCCCAAACCGACGCGCTCGATGATCTCGCCGGCGACCGATCCGGGGTCGCTTCCGTCGCGCGCCCAGCTCTTGCGGAACTGCGCGGCGGCCAGCACGTTCTCCCGCACCGACAGCGACCCGAACACTTCGAGGCGTTGGAACGTGCGGGCCATGCCGAGCCGGGCGCGGCGGTGCGGCGTCAGAGCCGACACGGCGGTGCCGCCGAGCAGCACGCCTCCGGCGTCGGGCCGCTCCAGCCCGGTGACGACGTTGAACAGCGTGGTCTTGCCGGCACCGTTCGGCCCGATGAGCC
>JACDEA010000428.1 GCA_013816725.1 Actinomycetota bacterium | reverse complement strand
ACCATGACCTGACGCCGCTGCGGGTTGACCGGGCGACGTGGGCGAGTCGCGTCGAGCGCCGGTGGGCAGAGTGCACGTATGAGTTCGAAGCGGGGCGCGGCGGTATGCCGGCGCAAGTTCCTGGGCTTCTTTCCCGACGGGTTCCACGATGAGACCTACGTCGCTTGGGAGCGCGGCTACAAGTGGAACGCCCACCAGCAGTGGGCCGACGCGCTCGGGCGGCGACAGTTCGAGATGGCGCTGCGCGCCGGCGAGCACCGCGAGATCGCGGCGACGGCCGTGCGCATCGAGTCCCGCACCAACCTGTTGTTCTCCTTCGAGAAGATGGCCCTGCGCGACGCGGTCAGTTCACACGCCGGGGCGCGGGCCTTCGCCGAAGGGCTCTACGAATGGCTCTACGGGCGGGGCGGCGAGTCGCTCAAGTTCGACCGCTGGTGCCAAGTCGTCGGCGACCTGCCGCGCCGGCAGACCCGCGTTGCGACCTGGCCGGTGGTGACCGTCTTCGGGTTCATCGCCCGCCCGAAAGTTCACGTCTTCTTGAAGCCCAACGTGACCCGCATCGCAGCGGAGGAGTACGGCTTCGATTTCAAATACCAGACGCGGCCGCAGTGGGAGACCTACGCCGGTCTGCTCGACTTCGCCGCGACCGTGCGCACCGACCTGGCCGACCTCCGCCCTCGCGACATGATCGACATCCAGTCGTTCATCTGGGTGCAGGGGTCCTCGGAGTACGACTGACGACCGACAACTGAACGACTGAGAACTGCAAAGCGCGGAGAGGGAGGGATTTGAACCCTCGGACCCCTTGTGGGAGTCAACGCATTAGCAGTGCGTCCGATTCGGCCGCTCTCGCACCTCTCCTCGGGGCCGCAGCATTGCATACCGCGGAGGGGGCGGGATTCGAACCCGCGGGGCTTTCACCCTCCGGTTTTCAAGACCGGCGCATTCGGCCATCTCTGCCACCCCTCCGTCGCCCACGCTACCGGCCATGTGTCGGTGCTCAGTTACCGAAAAACGCGACCTGGCACCGACACACGGCTTTCAGTGGGGTCCGACGAGCGCGCGGAGTGCGGTGATCCAGACGTCGGCGGCTTTCCAGGATTCGACGGCGTCGCGTCGGATGGCGGCGCCGTGTTCGCCGGCGGCCGGGTACGAGCCCAGGAACTTGACGCCGGCGAGCTGCGCGTGGAGGTCGCGGAGGCAGTCGGCCACCAGTTCGTCGTCGATGTGGCCTTCGAGATCGATGATGAAGCAGTAGCTGCCCAACCCCTGCTTCGTCGGCCTCGACTCGAGTTTGGTGAGGTTGATGTTACGCGCCGTGAACTGGCCCAGGATGCCGTGAAGGCTGCCGGGCTGATCGGTGTGCTGGAAGCACACGATGCTCGTTTTGTCGTGGCCGGTCGGCGCGGGGATCCGCCCCGGCGCTACCAGCACGAACCGCGTCGAGTTGTCGGGGTGATCCTCGATGTCCTCGGCCAGCACCTCGAGGCCGTACAGGCGCGCAGCCAGCTCGGTTCCCACCGCGGCGGTGCCTTCGGGCCGGTGCTCGCCGACGTACTGGGCCGCCTCGGCCGTCGAGTTGGCCGCCTCCAGCTCCACGTTGTGCAGCTCCCGGGCGAAGAAGCCGCGGCATTGCGCGGTGGCGTGCGGGATCGAAACGACCTTGTGCACGTCCCTCAGGCGCGTGCCGGGAACGGCCAGGAGGTTCAGCTTGATGCGCGTTTCGACCTCGCGCTGGATCAGCAGTTCGTGTTCGAAGACCAGCGCGTCCAGCGTGAGGTTCACGGTGCCCTCGATGGCGTTCTCGATGGGCACGAACCCGTAGGCGGCGTCGCCCGACTGCGCCGCGGCCAGCACGTCGGCCATCGATCGCATCGGCACGAGTTCGGCGCCGGCCAGGTCGGGCTGACCGAGCAACGCCTCCTCCGTGAACGTGCCGGGAGGGCCCAGGAACGCGATGCGCGGCATTGCGAGAGGATAGTGACCAAGCTCATGGACGAACCCACCTTGCGCCAGCTGCTGACCGACGTGCAGAGCGGCGCCGTCGCGCCCGACGACGCGGTCACCCGGTTGCGCCGGCTGCCGTTCGCCGATCTCGGCTTTGCCCGCGTCGACCACCATCGCCCGCTGCGCCAGGGGCTTCCCGAGGCTGTCTACGGGCCCGGCAAGACACCGGCCCAGTGCGCCGCCCTCGTGGCCGAGCTACTGGCCGAGCCCGACGGCGGGCCTGTACTGCTCACCCGGGCCACCGACGATCAGGCCACCGCTGCGCTCGAGCGCAGCGAGGGCGGTCGGCGGACGGGCACAACGATCGTGTGGCGGCCCGCCGCGACGCGGCCGGTCCGGGTTCCGGTCGTCACCGCCGGCACCGCCGATCTCCCGGTGGCCGAGGAGTGCCTGGCCACGCTGCACGCCTTCGGCATCGCCGCCTACCTCGTAGCCGACTGCGGCGTGGCCGGCGTGCACCGGCTGCTGGCGTCGGTCGAAGAACTGCACGGGGCCGACGTGATTGTGGTGGTCGCCGGGATGGAGGGCGCGCTCCCCACACT
>JACDEA010000427.1 GCA_013816725.1 Actinomycetota bacterium | reverse complement strand
GTGCGGCCCGACTCGATGATTTCGGCGGGACCGAACGCGTTGACGGCGATCGGCGGCACGCCGCAGGCCATGGCCTCGACGGCGGGGAGCGAGAAGCCCTCGTAGAGCGACGGGACGACCGCCACCTCGGCCTTGGCGTACTCCTCGACGATGCGCTCGTCGCTCACCCCTGACAGGAAGCGCACCGCGCCGGCCAGGCCCAGGCGGCTGATCGTTTCGCCGACGCGAGTCTGCGGGCGGGGCATCCCAACGACAACCAGCTCGGCGTGGCGTTCGGTGCGCACCTTGGCCAGCGCCTCGAGGAGGGGCACGAGGCCCTTGAGCGGGACGTCGGCGCTGGCGGTAGTCATCAGCCGACCAGGAACGCGCTCGATGTGAGGGAGCGGGCGGAAGCGCAGGTGGTCGACGCCGACGGGGACCACAGCGATGCGGTCGGCGTCGAGGCCCATCTGCTCGGCCGAATCGGCTCGCGACGACTGCGACACGGTGATGATCCGGGGCAGCTGGCGCGCGACGCGCGCCTGCATGCGCAAGAAGCCGTACCAGCGGCGAAACGTCATCTTGCGCCACGGGGTGCGGGCGTGGGCCAGCTCAAGGTCGCGGTCGACGGTGATGGGGTGGTGCAGCGTGGCCACCAGCGGCCAGCCGTCGGCCAGCATGCCGAGCAGGCCCTGGCCCAGGCACTGGTTGTCGTGGACGATGTCGAAGTCGGCCCGGCGGTCGGCCAGAGCCTTGCGGGCCCGCAGGCTGAACGTGAGCGGTTCGGGAAACCCGGCCGTGCACATGAGCGCGAACTCCAGCGCGTCGATCGAGGAGGTGAACTCGGCCAGCTTGGGCACCCGGAACGGGTCGGGTTGGCGGTAGAGGTCGAGGCTGGCGATCTTCACCAGCGGGACCCGCTCGTCGAGGTTGGGGTACGGCGGGCCGCCGAAGACGGTGACCTCGTGGCCCATGTCGACCAGTTCCTTGGTGACATAGCGGGTGTAGACGCCCTGACCGCCGGAATTGGGGTTGCCTCGGTAGGCCAGCCAAGCGATGCGCAGGCGCTCGCCGATGGGGGACGCGGTCACGGAGTCGGTCGCCGTTGCAGACATGTGGGCTACAAGGCTAGACGCGATTTCCGGACTCTTGACCGGGCGGTCAAGAGTGCCGCCAGGCTGGCCAGCAGCCACGGCCAGTCGCCAAACCGTGCGTAGAACGTGCGGCCGGAGCGCAGGCTCACCCGACCGGTGATGACCTCGGGCCGGCTCAGGACCGACCGGGCCAGCACGTGGCCGCGGTGGCCGACGATGGCGGTGTAGCCCGTCGGCCCGGCCTGGAGGACCGACCGGCCCGACGCCACCGCCAGGATCCGGGCGGCGGCGATCTCCTGGGTGGGCACCTGGGTGGTGGTGAACGACGCCGCGTTGGTGGGCACGAGCAGCACGCCGGCCCCGCCGTTGCTGGCGGCCCGGGCCCGGTCGGCGAAGAACACCTCGTAGGAGATGGCCACGCCCAAGCGTCCGGCGGGGGTGCGGAGAACGTTGGGGCCGCGACCGACGATTGCGTCGGCCGGCACCGCACTGATGTCCCCAATCCTGCCCACCACCGACCGGAACGGGATCCACTCGCCGAACGGCACGCGATGCACCTTCTCGTAGCGCCCGACCAGGCGACCGTCGGCTCCCCACGCCACCACCGCGTTGCGGAAGTGGTCGGTGCCCTCGCCCTCGATGACGCCGACGACGAACGTGGCGTCGCGGCGGCGGGCGACGTCGGCCAGCTCGCCGGCCACCGTCGATCGGGCCACGTCGCCGTCCACGTCGACCACGTCCTCGGGCCACATGAGCAGGTCGACGTCGGTCCGCAACCGTTCGGTCGCCGCCAGGTGACGGTGATAGACGTCCTCAGGGTCGCTCTCGCCGGCGCGGAACCCGCGGCGCCCACCCCCCTGCACGAGACCGACGTCGATGGCGCGACCGGTGTCCCGGCCGGCCGGCCCGACCAGGCCGACGATCACGACGGCGACCGCGACAAGCGCGGGAGCCATCCGTCGCCGCAGGCCGCGTTCGGCCAGCGCGGCCCCCAGCAACGCGGCCAGGCCGAGGAGGACGAGCGGCCCGCCGATGCGGGCGGCGGGACCGAGCGGCCCGGCGATCTGTCCGAGCGCGGCGCCGCCGATGGGCACCCCGCCGAACGGCCAGCGGGCTCGCAGCCCTTCGAGCAGTAACAGGGCGGCCGGGAAGCTGGCGACTCGGCGCCAGCCGCCATCCGGAGCGGTGAGCGCATCGGCGGCTCCCATGTACAGCGCGGAGAAGAGGATCCCGACGACGGCCCCCGGCGCCGTGAACTCGCTGAACCAGAACAGGCTGATGCCGAAGTGCCCCACCCCGGCGACCCAACCGATCAGGAGTCGCCGCCGCCACGGTTGCCGGTCCAGGGCGCGGTACAGGGCGGCCAGTCCCACCAGGCCGAGCGGCCACCACCCCCACGGCGGCAGCGACATCGCGACCGCGATGCCGCCGAGAAGCGCGAGTGCCAAGGCCCGTCGAATGCGCATGTGTCTACCCGAGGCGTCACGAAGTGGGGTGTGCACCCCACTTC
>JACDEA010000426.1 GCA_013816725.1 Actinomycetota bacterium | reverse complement strand
CCTCGCCGGGGTGGCCGAGCGGCGGGCGGGCCTCGACGAACGGTCCCTGTGGCAGCAGCCGGTTGGCCCACGTGACGAAGCCGAAGCCGATGCCGCCGAAGGCGATCGCCAGCAACACGCCCTCGGCCTGCGGCTGGCCGCCGGTCCCGTACACGACGGTGAGGCCGACAGCGGCGACCGTCGCGACGAGGAATCCGGCCACCGCCCAGCGTTCGGCGCCGTTCACGACTTCTCACCGATCCACCGAGTGGCCAGGATCAGGAGCGCGAGCCCGACGAGCCAGGCCACCGCTCCTTCGGGGACCGGCCCCAAATGCCAGAGACCGAACCCGCCCCTGTCGCGCGGCCGATTGAGATAGCGCACGTAGCGCACTACGCCGGCGAGCTGCTCGTCGTCGAGCGCGGCGGCGCCGAAGGCCGGCATGGTGCCCGGCCCGGTGCGGATGGCTTCGGCGATCTGCGTGGCCGACGCCCGGTGGAGACCCGGCGCTTCGCGATGAGCCAGCGCGCCCCCGTCGCCGGCCCATGCATGGCACGCCGCGCACTGCAAGCGGTACTGCTCCCCACCGGCAGCCAGGTCGGCCCCGCCCACGTCGAGGCGGGGGATGTCGGGACCGCCGCTGCCACCGGTGCCGAAGGCGGCGACGTAGTCGACCAGCGCCCGCGTCTCGGTGGCCGAGTAACGGGCCGGGCGGCGCACGATCTTGGAATCGGGTTGCGGAATCGGCATGCGGCCGGTGCTGATCTCGTAGTCCACGAGTGCGCGCCCGACCCCAGCGATGGACGGGCCGCTGTCGGTCCCCCGGCCTTCGGCGCCGTGGCACACACCGCAATCGCGCAGGTAAACGGTGGGGGTGGGCAGCCGCTCGACCGCTGCTGATTGGGCGGCCGGTTGCGCCGTGGAGGTGCCGCCGAGGAGGATCGTGACCGCGACGGCGGTGAACACCAATGCGACGACGGCCCGCACGGCCCGCACGCTACCGACCGCGAGCGAGCAGGGCGACGTCGTAGCCGCCCTGCTGTTCCCCGTAGCCGCGTCGCCTTACCATCGGGTCCATGCGATACGTCGAGGTCGGTGGCGCCCGGATGTCGGTGATCGGGCTCGGTACGTGGCAGTTCGGTTCGCGCGAGTGGGGCTACGGCTCCGAGTACGCCGAGCGCGACGCCGTCGACATCACGCAGCGGGCGCTCGACCTCGGGATCAACCTGCTCGACACCGCCGAGATCTACGCCTTCGGCCGCTCGGAGCGCATCGTGGGCCGGGCGATCAAAGACCGGCGGACCGACGCGTTCGTGGCCACGAAGGTGTTTCCGATCTTCCCCCTGGCACCCATCGTCGAGCAACGGGCCCGGGCCAGCGCGGCGCGGCTCGGCGTCGACCAGATCGACCTGTACCAGGTGCACTGGCCCAACCCGGTCGTTCCGCTGGCCACCACGATGCAAGGCATGGCCCATCTCGTCGAGAAGGGGACCGTGCGTCACGTGGGCGTGAGCAACTTCGGTCTGGGTCAATGGAAGAGCGCCGAGCGGATGCTGGGCGGGCCCGTCCTCACGAACCAGGTCCAGTACTCGCTCGTCACCCGCAAGCCCGAGCGCGACCTGCTGCCCTACGCGGCGGCCGAGGGACGGGTCGTGATCGCCTACAGCCCGCTAGCCCAGGGTTTCCTGTCGGGCCGCTATGACGGGACCAACACTCCGGGCGGGGTGCGGGCCGGCAACGCGATGTTCCTGCCCGGCAACATCGAAAAGGCCAAGCCCCTGCTCGACGCGCTGCGCGCCGTGGCCGCCGCCCACGACGCCACGCCGGCGCAGATCGCGCTGGCGTGGGTGATCCGCCGCCCCAACGTCGTGGCCATCCCCGGGGCGAGCAGCGTGGCGCAACTCGAGAAGAACGTCGCCGCGGCCGAGATCGAGCTGACCGACGACGAGGACGCGCGGTTGACCGAGACGTCCGACGCGTTCAACCCGACGACGGGGCTGAACGCGGTGCCGCACCTGCTGCGGGCGCGGCTGCGTCGGTAAGCCGGAGGCGGCGGGTCAACACAACGCCGGCCACCGCGGCGCCCAGCGTGATGGCAAAACCTAGGCGCAACGCCGCCGCCCGGCTCCAGCCCGCCGTCTCGCCGACCGCCACGATCGCACCCACAACGCCGGTGCCCACCGCCACGCCGAGCAGGTCCATGATCTGCTGCGCGGCCGACGCCACCCCTTCTTGGCCCGTCGGCGCCTCGGCCAGCACGGCCAACGTGACCGACTGGTAGGCGATCCCCATTCCGAAGCCGGCCACGCCCCAGCCGACGACGAAGGCGGCCACGGGCACCGACTGATTCAGCGCGGCGATCATCATGACGATCCCGACCGCGATGAAGCTGAGGCCGACGGCGATCAACCGGCGGGGCGGATGGTGCCCGCTGCGGTGCGCGTGGACCCACGCGCCGGCCGTCCATGACAGCGTCGCTGCGGTGAGCGCGATTCCGGCGGTCGTGACCGAGCGGTGCCGCACCGACGTGACCGCCAACGAGAGGTAGGCGTCGGTGCCGAAGAAGGCGAACGTGACGACGCCTTTGAGGAGCACGGCGGCGGGC
>JACDEA010000425.1 GCA_013816725.1 Actinomycetota bacterium | reverse complement strand
ACTCGCCCGAGAGTTGCCGGGTCCGCTCGTCGGTCATCAGCGCGTCGCTGAGTTCCTCGAGCTGGCCCATGAGCACACGGTCGAGGTTGTGCGACGTGAGCCCGATGCGATGGTCGGTGACCCGGTTCTCCTTGTAGTTGTACGTGCGGATCTTCTCGCCCCGGCCACCGCTGCCGACCTGATCGCGTCGCTGCTTCGACGCCTCCTCGGCGTGCTTGTCCTGCTCGGCCTTCAGCAGCCGGGCCCGGAGCACCTGCATCGCCTTCTCGCGGTTCTGCCGCTGGCTCTTCTCGTCCTGCATGGCGACCACGATGCCGGTCGGCTTGTGGGTCACCCGAACCGCTGAGTCGGTGGTGTTGACCGACTGCCCGCCGGGCCCGCTCGATCTGTACACGTCGACGATGAGGTCGTTGTCGTCGATCTGCACGTCGACCTCCTCGGCCTCGGGCAGCACGGTGACGGTGGCCGATGAGGTGTGGATCCGGCCCTGGGCCTCGGTGACCGGGACCCGTTGCACCCGGTGCACGCCACCTTCGTGCTTCAGCCTGCGCCACACGCCGTCGCCCTTGATCATGACGGTGACCTCGTTGAACCCGCCCATGTCCGACGGGTCGCTGCCGAGCACCTCGAACTTCCAGCCCTGACGGTCCGCGAAGCGGGAGTACATCTCGAAGAGGTCCTTGGCGAACAGATTGGCCTCCTCGCCCCCTTCGGCGCCGCGGACCTCGACGATCACGTTCTTGTCGTCGTTGGGATCCTTCGGAATCAACAGGACCTTCAGCTCGTCCTCGAGCCGGGCGATGCGCGCTTCGGCCGCGTCGATCTCTGCCTGCACGACGTCGCGGTCGTCGCCCGCGGTGCCGCCCAGCATTTCTTTGGCCGTGGCCAGGTCGTCGCTGGCGTCGCGATAATCGCGGTAGGCGCTGACGAGCCCTTCGAGTTCCTTGACTCGCCGGCCGGTCTTGCGCAGCTCGTTCTGGTCCCGCACGACGACGGGGTCCATCAGGCGCGCTTGAGCGTCCTCGTATTCCTTTTCGAGGCCAGCCAGTCGCTCGAGCACGTTTTCAGGCTACGAGAGGTCACGAACCGGGGCGTACACCCCAGCTCGTGACACCTCGCCGGTTAGGCCTTCTTCTTGCGGGCGCCGTAGCGGCGCTCGAAGCGCTCGACCCGGCCGCCGGTGTCCACCAGCTTCTGCTTGCCGGTGTAGAAGGGATGGCACTCGTTGCACAGTTCGACGTGGAGATCGGCCACTGTCGAGCGGGTCGTGAAGGTGTTGCCGCACGAGCACTTAACGGCGGCTTCCACGTATTCGGGATGGATACCCTGCTTCATTTCGATATCTCCTAAGCGGTTCAGCCGTTAAGCCGTCGGGACGGGGGCCTTGGCCACCTCGGCCAGGAATTCGTCGTTGCTCTTGGTGCTCTTGATGCGGTCGACCAACATTTCTAGGCCACGGGCCGACGAGCCGTCCTCGGCCAGGCCGTTGAGGACCCGCCGGAGCAGCCACACCAGCTTCAGCTGCGACCGGTCGAAGAGCAACTCCTCGTGTCGCGTCGAGCTGGCGTTGACGTCGATCGCGGGATACACCCGCCGCTCGGCCAGCTTGCGGTCGAGCCGCAGCTCCATGTTGCCGGTGCCCTTGAACTCCTCGAAGATGACCTCGTCCATGCGTGAGCCTGTCTCCACCAACGCGGTGGCGAGAATGGTCAACGACCCGCCTTCCTCAACATTCCGCGCCGCGCCAAAGAATTTCTTGGGCGGGTAGAGGGCCCCGGTGTCGATGCCGCCGGACATGATGCGGCCGGTGGCCGGGGCGGCCAGGTTGTAGGCCCGGGCCAGCCGGGTGATGCCGTCGAGGACGATGACGACGTCCCTGCCCACCTCGACGAGGCGCTTGGCCCGCTCGATCGCCAGCTCGGCGAGCTGGGTGTGCTCGTCGGACGGCCGGTCGAAGGTCGAGGCGATGACCTCGCCCTGCACCGAACGCCGCATGTCGGTGACCTCCTCGGGCCGCTCGTCGACGAGCAGAACGATCAGGTGCACCTCGGGGTTGTTTGCTTCGATGGAGTGGGCGATCTGCTTGAGCACGGTGGTCTTGCCCGCCTTGGGCGGTGACACGATGAGCCCGCGCTGGCCCTTCCCGATCGGCGAGATGAGGTCGACGATGCGGGCGACCATGTTGGCCGAGTCGCCGGGAATCTCCAGCCGTAGCCGCGAGTCCGGGAACAGCGGTGTGAGGTCCTCGAACCGGGGCCGCTGACGGGCCTCGTCGGGCGTCATGCCGCTCACGTTGTCGATGCGCAGGAGCGCCGGGTACTTCTCGTTGGCCGCCGCCGGCCGGCTGGCGCCTTCGAGGTAGTCGCCCTTGCGCAGCGCGAAGCGACGAACCTGGCTGATCGAGACGTACACGTCCTTGCTGCTCGGCCGGTAGTCGTCGGTGCGGAGGAAGCCGTAGCCCTGGTCGGTGAGGTCGAGCAGGCCCGTGACCGGGATCGGGTCGCCCTGGTACTGCTGCTCTTGGCCGTGACCGGCCAGGTGGCGCTCGCCCCGCTCGGCGCCGCCGCCGCCACGGGGGCCGCCTCGC
>JACDEA010000424.1 GCA_013816725.1 Actinomycetota bacterium | reverse complement strand
CGCTCGCGCCGTGCCGATGCCCCCGGCCGCCACCACGGGAACGTCGACCGCGTCGAGCACCGCATCGAGCAGCGGCAGCAGCCCCGTGGTGCCCCGCACGTGTCCACCGGCTTCGACACCCTGGGCCACGACGAAGTCGCAGCCGGCGTCGACGGCCTGGCGCGCCTCGTCGGCCGACCCAACCTGCCACGCGGCCAACGCACCGCCGGCCAGCACCGTTTCGACGAGCGACGGGTCCGGTGGCGCGTAGAAGAACTCGACGACCCGCGCCGATTCCGCCGCGCCGGCGACGGCGTCGCGATCGAGGAACGGCATCAGAAAATTGACGCCGAACGCCCCTGGCGTGGCCGCCTTCAACGCGGCGAGGTCCTCGCCGCTCGGCATGGCCAGCATGCCCAGCCCGCCGGCGTCGGCCACCGCCGCGGCCAGCGCCACCGTCGTCACGCCGCCCATGCCCGCTTGCTGGATGGGGACCGAGCAGCCCACCAGCTCGGTGAACGCCGTCCTCAGCACCTGACCATCGTAGGGGCCGACGTGGCAATGACCCATATCGAATGGGTGTGTACACGCCCATTCGATATAGGTCATCGCCGGGCGCGGCGGTTTGGCCTGTGAAACGATCTCGCCCGTGCGCGAAACGACAGGGGGGAGCGTCGTCGAGGTCGCCATCGACCCGCCCGTCGCCCGGGTCACCCTGGCCCGGCCGGACAAGCTCAACGCGTTGAACGAAGACGTGCGCAAGGCGCTGGCCGACGCCTTTACCGAACTGGAAGACCGCCCCGACGTGCGGGTGATGGTGTTGGCCGGCGAGGGCCGGGCCTTCTCGGCCGGCGCCGACCTGACGACGCCGGCCTACCCCGTCGCGCCCGCCGAAACGAACGACTGGGTCACGCGCCGGCACAACACCGGCACGTGGCAGCGCCTGCTTGACCAGCTCGGCCGCATCCCGCAGGCCACCGTCGCCGCGCTCCATGGCCATGTGATCGGCGGCGCCGCGCTGCTGGCGGCGGCCTGCGACATTCGCATCGCCACGGACGACACCGTCGTGCGCATCCCCGAACTGGCGATCGGCATACCACTCACGTGGGCCGGCATCCCGTTGCTCGTGCGGGAGATCGGCCTGCCGCTCACGCGCGACTGGGTGATGACGTGCCGTCCGGTGCTGGCCGACGAGCTGCTGCGGTCGGGCTACGCGCAACGGGTCGTCCCCGTCGGCGAAGGGGCATCCGTAATCGACGAATGCGTCGGGCAGCTGCTGGCCGTGCCGCCCGGTCCACTGGCGATGACCCGAGCGATGACCGCGGCGATCGGGCGCAGCGCGCCGGCGATGGTCGCCGGGTGGGGCGACGCCGACCACATGCACTGGTCGCTGACGGAAGACGAGTACCGCGCCGCTGCTCGCGCCTATCTCAGCGGCACCCTCAGGCCCTGACCCGCCCCACGGCGGACGGCGACGGCGACCTGCCCACCGCCCACACCGGCTACAGGCGTTTGCTGGCGACCCGTTCGGCGTCGGGCCAGCGCACGTCGGACACCCATCCCGCTCGCTCGAAGGTGCGGATCACCGCGGCAGACGAGTCGAGCTGGAAACGGTCGACGCCGTGACGGGCCGACGCCGGGAACGCGTGGTGCGCGTTGTGCCAGCTCTCGCCCATCGAGAACACGGCCAGCGCGGCGACGTTGCCGCTCTGGTCGCCGGTCTTGAACGGCCGGCTGCCGAACATGTGACAGATCGAGTTGATGCTCCACGTCATGTGGTGCAATAGGCCGATGCGGATGACGCCGGCCCACAGCAGGCCGCTCCACGCGGTGGCGAAGGAGCCACCGAGAAGCCATCCGAGGCCGAACGGAATGGCCAGCGTGAGGACGCAGAACACCGGGAACAGCGCGTTGACCATGCGCAGGTCGCGGTCGGCGAGGATGTCGGGCGCGTAGCGCTCGTTGGACACCTCGGGTGGACGGAACATCCACCCCATGTGCGCGTGCCAGAAGCCGTAGAGCGGCGAGTGCGGGTCGCCCTCGCGGTCGGAGAAGGCGTGGTGGCGGCGGTGGTCGGCCACCCAGTTGAGCACGTTGCCCTGCACGGCCAGCGACCCGATGATCGCCATCGTGACCCGTAGCCAGGGTCGCGCCTTGAACGCCGAGTGGGTGAAGTGGCGGTGGAAGCCCACGGTGATGCCCAGCACGGCCAGCACGTAGAACGCGGCGAGCAGCCCGAGGTCGTGCCAGCCCACCCCCCAGCCCCAGGCGAGCGGGACCGCCGCCACGAGCGCCACCATCGGCCCGGCCACGAACACGTAGATCATCGTGTGCTGGAAGGCGGTGCGCCGGCCGTCCAGGACGGGCTGGGGTCCACCGGCGGGTGGCGACCCCCCGGCGGCGGTGAGGGCAGCGGACATGGGACTCCTCGCATCGGGGACCGATCCCGGTCCGTTGCGAGGCTAGGCGACGCGGCGCCCGCGCCACACCGGTGCCATCCCCAACTTCCGGGAAACCCGGCGTTCCGTACGTGATCAGCACACAACACGCCAGCGCACCGACGGACCCGACCCGTCGCCCTCGACATCCGGGACGGCGTTGACCCACTGAT
>JACDEA010000423.1 GCA_013816725.1 Actinomycetota bacterium | reverse complement strand
CCACCCGGTGCAGTCGTGGTCGATCACCGACATCGTGGCCAACTCGTCCAACGTGGGCGCCATCACGATCGCCGGCAAGCTCGGAAAGCAGCGGCTCAACAGCTACCTGCGGGCGTTCGGCGTGGGCGCCCGGACCGGGCTCGGGTTTCCCGGCGAGTCATCGGGCCTGCTGGCCGACCCCTCGAAGTGGTACTCGACCGACATGGCCACGATCCCGATCGGCCAGGGTGGCGTGTCGGTAACCGCTGTGCAGATGCTCGCCGCGTACAACAGCGTGGCCAACGGCGGTCTATACGTCGCGCCCAAGCTGGTGCGCGCCGTCCTCGACGACCGCGGACGCCGCAAGGCCACGCCGCCGTCGACGACCCGCCGGGTGATCTCGGCCACTTCGGCTCGTCAACTCACCGCAATGCTCGATGAGGTGGTGCGGGTCGGTACAGGCAAAGCGGCCGCGGTCAACGGGTACACCGTCGCCGGCAAGACGGGCACGGCGCGCAAGCCCCTTCCGGGCGGGACCGGGTACAAGACCGGGGCGTACATGTCGAGCTTCGCCGGCTTCGTGCCGGCCGAGAAGCCGGCGTTCAGCATCATGGTCATCCTCGACGAGCCCACCCCGATCTTCGGCGGGTTGGTCGCCGCGCCGGTCTTCGCCGAGCTGGCCGGCTATGCGCTGCGCGAATTCCGCATCCCGCCCCCGCCCGCCATCAAGGCCCCCGCGGTGCCCGACACCACCGCCGAGAAGGCGCAGCCGGTTGGGGATGGCGACGCCGGCACCACCACTACGCTCGTGTCGGTTCCCCGACCCACTCCCTGAGGAAGAGCGACGGATGCGGCTGGACGCGGTTCTTGACAGCGTCGACGTGCGTGCCACGCGCGGCGATATCGGCGCTGTCGACGTGACCAGCGTGACGCTCGACTCCAGCGCGGTGCGCCCCGGCGCGTTGTTCTGCTGCGTGCGCGGAGCGACGGCCGACGGCCACGACTTCGCCGGACGCGCCGTGTCGCGGGGTGCGACCGCGGTGATGGGGGAGCGCTTCGCGGACATCGAGGCCGACGTACCGCAGGCGGTGGTCGATGCGACCCGACCGGCCATGGCCGCGGCCGCCGCAGCCCTCCACGGGCACCCGTCGCGTTCGCTCACCGTGATCGGCGTCACCGGCACGAACGGGAAGACCACCACGACGTACCTTCTGCAGGCGATACTCGATGCCGCCGGGCGGCGCTGCGGTGTGGTCGGCAGCATGACCAGCGCCCGAACCACGCCGGAGGCTCCTGCGCTGCAAGCCGACCTGGCTCGCTTCCGCGATGACGGTTATGCGGCGGCGGCGATCGAGGTGTCGTCGGCCGCGATAATCGCCCATCGGGTCGATGCCATCGCGTTCGCGGCCGGCGTGTTCACCAACCTCGGACGCGACCATCTCGGCGAAGTGCACGCGACGATGGACGACTACTTCGAGGCCAAGGCCGCGCTGTTCACCCCGGAGCGGGTCGCCGCCGCCGTGGTCAACGCCGACGACGAGTGGGGCCGCCGCTTACTCGACCGCTCTTCCGTTCCAACCGCGTCGTTCTCCATCACCGACGCGGCGGAACTCGAGGTCGGCAAGAAGGGGAGCCGTTTCATCTGGCGCGGCCACACCGTCGAGCTCGCGCTGCCGGGCCGCTTCAACGTGGCCAACGCGTTGGCGGCGGCCACGACCGCGGAGTTCCTGGGGGTTGCGGCGCACGACATCGTCGCCGGGCTGCACAAGGTGACGGCGGTCCCCGGCCGCTTCGAGTGGGTCGACGCCGGACAGCCGTTCTCCGTTGCCGTCGACTACGCGCATACGCCCGAGGCGTTGGAACAGGCGCTGCTTGCGGCGCGAGAGCTGGCGCACGACGGTCGGGTGATTCTCGTCTTCGGATGTGGCGGCGGCCGCGATCGCGGGAAGCGAGCGCCCATGGGCCGCGCCGCCCGGTTGGCCGACGTCGCCGTGCTCACGTCGGACAACCCACGCGATGAGAACCCCCAGGCCATCATCGCTGACGTATTGGCTGGGGCCAATGACAGCGCCCCCGTCGATTCGTTCCTGGTCGAGCCCGACCGGGCCCGGGCCATAACCGTCGCCCTTGACGCGGCCGAGCCCGGTGACGTCGTCCTCATCGCCGGCAAGGGTCACGAGACCGGACAGGAGATCGCCGGCCAGGTCATTCCCTTCGACGATCGCGATATCGCGCTTGCGGTGTTGAGGGCGGGCGCCCGGTGATCGCGCTCGTCGTCGCCGGCGGCGTCGCCTTGCTCGTCGCGCTGATCGGCACGCCGCTGCTCATCCGCGCCTTCCACGCCCGGGGAATTGGCCAGCCGATCCAGGAGGATATGCCCGAGGGACACACCACGAAGGCGGGCACGCCGACCATGGGCGGGCTGATGATCGTTGTCGCCACGTTGGTCGGGTACGTGATCGGCCACGGCCGGGCCGGCGCCTACTTCACCGTGACCGGCCTCATCGTGATCCTCACCGTGCTGGGCGCCGGCATGGTGGGCGCCATCGACGACTGGATCAAGGTGCGCAACGAGCGCAACCTCGGGCTCACCAGCCGCACGAAAATGGCCGGGTTGCTCGTCGTG
>JACDEA010000029.1 GCA_013816725.1 Actinomycetota bacterium | reverse complement strand
GCGACGTGGTGGTCGGAACTCGCAGCGGCGAGGTGCTCAGCCGCACCGAGTTGAGCCCGCCGACGCCGGCCGCGCCGGTGACCGAGGCGACGGTCGCACTCAGTTTCGACGATGGTCCCAACCCGGAGTGGACGCCGGCCGTCCTCGCCATCCTCCGCAGCGCCGGAGTCAAGGCGACGTTTTGCATGGTCGGCTACGCGGCCCGCCTCTACCCGGCGCTGGTGAAGGCGGTCGCCGACGAAGGCCACACGCTGTGCAACCACACGATGAACCACGTGCAGTCGCTCGGCCGCCGACCGGTCGCGGAAATCACCGCCGAACTGCAAGGAAACAGTGACCTGATCGCGGCCGCCGCCGGGACCAGGCCGGCGTTCTTCCGGGCGCCGGGCGGGACGTGGTCGCCCAACGTGATCGACGAGGTTCACCGCCAAGGAATGCGGGCGTTGGGTTGGAACGTCGACCCGGCCGACTACAACCGCCCCGGCGCTCCGGTAATCACCGAGCGCATCCTCCAACAACTACGGCCGGGCGCGGTGGTCGTGCTGCACGACGGCGGCGGCGACCGGTCGCAGACCGTGGCGCAGCTTCGGAACCTGATCGACCGCCTAAAAGCGTTGGGCTACGGCTTTGGCGTCCCGGCGCCGACCGCATGAGGCCCGTCACGCGAAACGACCCCGAGTAACCGTTCGGCCGGAGCCTCCCGGATTTCTCGGGGCCATCTCGTCGGTCGTCGCCTTCCGGCTGTGTCTGCCCCGGAGGGGTGACACCGCCGTCGGGCGGGACCTGCTCCACCGCTTCCTTCGGCTGCTCACTCATCGGTCGGCTTGCGCCTTCGTTTGAGCTGCTCACCGTGTTCCGCAGTGGCCTGAATGCACTTAACCGCGTCGGCGCTGTGAAAGTAAAGGGGATAAGGCTGTGAATTTACGGGCATCTCTGTGGATCTTCACCGGATAACCGCGAGGTCTTTCAACAGGCCGGCCATCCCGAGGTTCTCGGCGATGGCGCGCGCCGTCGTCGCCAGCTGCACGGCCTGGGCCTCGTCGCCCGGGTCGGCCCGCTCGCGAAGGAGGAGCGCGTACTGGTGCGAGGCCAGCGCTTCGAACGGGCGAGCGCCGATGCGACGCACGTCGGTCAGCGCGTGCTCGAAGTGCGCAGCGCCCTCGCCGAACCGGCCCAGCACGCGCGCGAGCGTCCCGAGCGACGTCCCCGCCGGTCCGAGGTACATCGACGCGCCCAACGCCATCGAGCAATCGGCGACCGGCTGGATGAGCGCATAGAGGTCAGTGGCCCAGGCCTTGTCGGGCACGCGAGCCACCGCACCGACGAGCGTCCACATCCCGATCGTCCAGATCCCGTCGCGCGGAATGGCGGCGAACTTGTCTGGCGCCAGCGCCGCCACCGCAGCGCGGGCACCGTCGAGGTCGCCGGTCTCGGCCAGCACGAACGCCTCGGTGGCGCGGAACGCCGGGATCCACGGGTAGCGATCGGCGAAATCACGGACCATCGGCGCCAACCCATCGAGCTCGCCCCGTAGCCAGTGCAGGCAGATGACCTGCGCACCGAACAGCGTGACGGTGGTTTCGGTGTACAGCGGATCGGCCACCGCGACGGTGTGGTCAGCCAGTCGTTGCGCCTCGCCGAAGTCGCCGGCCAAGAGCGCCCGGGCCGCCGGATACGTAAAGACGTCGGTCAGGTACTGCGGAATTCGCAGCGCTTCAGCTTCGCGTGAACGCAACCGGTGTTCCTCGTCGGCCGCGGCGATATCGCCGAGAACAATCAGCGCGTCGATGCGGAGCGACCGCGCCTCGAGCGCGAGGTGACGGTCGCCGCTTTGTTGGCTCAGGGCGATGATCTCGTCGCACGCGGCCAACCGCTCGATCGGAGGGCGGTCCGGCCCCCAGGTGGCCGCCTCGCAGCTGATGAGGGCGACCCCGAGAACGGCGGGGTCGTCGAGCGCGCGGGCCATTTCGACGGCCTCGGCCGCCAGCGCGGAGCGCCGGTCGGCCTCGGGCGTGTAGTACAGCTCGGTGGCCAGCCGTCCGAGAAGCCGGGCGCGCAGCGCGGTTGGCTGGGAACCAACCGCCTCGAGCGCCTGCTCGAGCAAGGCGATCAGTGTGGTGTCAGCGCGGACAGTCTGGCCGTAGCCCCCCAGCCCACAGCCGTAGCCGAGAGCAGCGCGGGCGAGCTGGTCGACGTTGCCGGTCCGCAGCGCGGTATCGGCCGCCGCCGCGAACGTCTGCTGCGCGGCGGCGACATCACCGGTACGCCACTCGGCGTCACCCAACGCAAGCAACGCTTCGTTCCGGCGCGCCTCAGCGTCGGGCTGGCCATCCTCGATCGCCAGGTCCAACACCAGGACGGCCGACTTGAAATGCTCGACGGCTTCCTCGTAGGAGACGAGTTCGAGAGCGCGGGCGCCGGCGGCCTCCGCATAGGTCGCCGCCTTGTCGGCCTGGCCAGCTACCGCGGCCTCGCCGAAGTGATACGCCAGCTGGGCCAGCCGGCGATCCGACGGCCCGTCGGTGCGGGCCTCGATGGCTTCGGCGATGCGCAGATGAAGGCGGACCCGTCGAGTCGTACTCATTTCGTCGTGCAGGGTGCGCCGTATGAGCGCATGCGAGAACTGATAGCGGTCGACGGCGTCGGGCGACTCCACGATCACCTGCGCGCCTACACCGGCGTCCAACGCATCGAGCACCGCCGACTCGTCGCGTTCGACGACGCTGGCCAGCGGTCGCAGCTCGAACTCCGGGCCCATTACCGCGGCGATCGACAAGATGCGGCGTGCTTCCTCCGTCAGGCGGGCCAGTCGACGGGTGACGACCTCCCGAACGCCTTCGGGAATGGCGAACTCGGCGGCGCCGGCATCGGCCGTCCACCGCCCGTCCTCGAGATGGATGGCGCCGCTCTCGGCCAGATGGCGGAGCGTCTCGCCCACGAAGAACGGGTTGCCCTCGGTCTCGGCGTACAGCGCGCCGCCGACGACTTCAGCCAGCGCGGCGTCGCCCCATTCTCCGGTCAGCGCGACCACGTCCTCGGCGGAGAGACCGTGCAGACGCAGCCGGTCGTAGCGATGGTCGCGGCGCAGGTCGGCCAGCGCGCCGCCCAGCGGACGCTCGGGCCCGACCTCGGTGTCGCGATAGGTACCGAGGATGAAGAGGCGCTGCGGACGGGGCGAGCGGATGATGTGGCGCAGGAGCAGCACCGTCGGCTTGTCGGCCCAGTGCATGTCGTCGAGCACGAGGAATACCGGCGCCGCCGTGGCCGCGTGGTCGAGGACCGCGGTCATCGCCTCGAACAAGCGGTAGCGCTCGGTGGCGGGGTCGTCGCTGCTGCCGGCGGCGGGCGGGCCGGTGACGTGGGCGAGCCGTTCGGCGACCTCGGGCATGAGGCGGGCGATGTGCGCACCATCGACCGCGAGTTCGTCGGCCAGCACCTTGTCGGGAAGGGACAGGAGGTACGGTCGCAGCGCCTCCACGAACGGTTGGTACGGAACGAGCGTCTCCTCGTCGCTGCGGCCGTAGAGCGCCAGTCCGCTCACCCGTACGGTCTGCGCGATCTCGGCGGCCAGGCGGGTCTTGCCGATGCCGGGCTCGCCGACGACGAACGCCAGTTGGCGTTCGCCACCTCGCGCTTTGTCCCACAGCGCGCGTAGGCGGGCGACTTCCTCGGTGCGGTTGACGAACAACCCGCTGTCGGGGGACAGCGACGGCGGCAGCGACAGCGGCCCGGGCGTCGGGTCCCACACCACCGCGCAGGCCGCCACCGGCTCGGACAGACCTTTCAGCTCGATCGGCTCGAGGTCCAGGTACTCGAGTCCGGCCGCGCTGCCCACGAGGACCCGCACCAGGTCGGACGCGATGATCTGTCCACCCGACGCCGCGTTGCACAGCCGTTGCGCGACGACTACCGGCGTGCCGAAGTAGTCGTTCTCATCGCGCACCGGCTCGCCCACGTGAAGGCCGACGCGAACCGACAGCGCCTCACCTGCTCTGAGGTTGTGGCGACCTACGGCCTGCTGCATGTCGACCGCGCAGCGAACGGCGTCGGCCGCGCTCGGGAAGGCGACCATCAAGCCGTCTCCCAGGTTCTTGACCTCCTGACCGCCTCGAGCCGTGACCGCGTCCCGCAGAAGTCGGAAATGGGCGCGCCTGACGCCCTCGGCCGCCTCATCGCCGATCCGGCTCAGGAGCTCGGTCGAGCCCACCAGGTCGGTGAACAGCAGAGTGACGGTGCCCTCGACGGCGGAGCGGCTAGTCGTTTGGGCCAAGCGCCTCTCTCACCTGTCGGGCCAGTGGCTTCATCCCCAGATTGTCGGCCACTTCGACCGCCTTGGCCAGCAAGCCCTGAGCCTCGCGCCTGCCCGCCCGATCGCCGCCAGCCATGAGTTGGCGGGCCCACCAGTACCGTGTGCGGGCCGCGCCCGGCGCACTCCCGACCCCTTCTTCGAGTGCAACCGCGGCGGCGAAGTGCTCAAGGGCCGCCGGTCCGTCGCCGGCCGCGCCGGCCAGCATCCCCAGGTAGCGATCGGCGGCGCCGAAACACACGATGCCCCCGCCGGCCACGATGAGGTGCCCGGCGTGGGGCAGCAGCAGGCGCCGCAGGACAGCGGCGTACTGGTGGGCGCCGAGCGACATAGCGGTCTCGGTGAGCATCACCAGGCACGCGGTGTACGACACGTCCCGGGGCAGCGCGCCGAACTCGTCGACCGCCAGTGCATCGAGTTCACGGGCCGCGTCGGCGGGCCGGCCGAGATCGACCCATGTGAGAGCCAGCGCCGAGCGGAACGCGATGAGCGCCTGGTCGTCGGCCACGCCGCCGGCAATAAGCGGCTCTATCTCGGCCAGCGCGCCCAACTCGCGGCGAGCAGCAAACAACTGCGCGGCGTAGGCGTTGAACGCGTTGACGTCCTGCGCGCCGCGTTTGAACTGCTCTTCCGCCTTCGCCTCGCCTTCGGCGAACCGCCCATGGAGGACGTCGGCCATGATGCGGAAGTTGCCGGCCCAGAAGTCGGCGGCCCACCAGTGGAACTGCCTCCCCAGCTCCTCGAGCTCGGCGGTGTCGGCCTCGAACCCGGCCACGTCGCCCAGCTCCAGGCGCGTCGTCGCCCGCATCACCAGGCCGTCGAGCCGGCCCCGGGAGTCGTCGCGGCCGCCGCTGAGCGCGACCAGCTCCTCCGCCAGCGCCAACCGTTGACCGACGTCACCGGTCGACGACAGCGTGACGGCGCGGAGGTAGAGCGCCCAGGCCAGGCTGTCGTAGTCCGCGGCGCGCCGCGCCAGTGCGAGGCTCTCCTCGGCCAGAGCGCTCACCGCCGCGCCCTGGCTCTCGCCGTTGACGCGGTAGTTGGCCAACGTCGTCAGCACCCGAGCGCGCGACCGCAGATCGTCATCCGGCAACGCGGCCAGCGCATCGCTGCAGAGGCGGCCGACAACGGGGTCGGCCACGCCCAGCTCGACCCACCGGCCGTAGAGCACCGCGGCCCGAGCCTGGCCCTCGACCCATCCGTCGGCCGCCGCTTCGTCGGCGGCCCGCTTGGCCGCCCGCTTCATCCCCGCCATGTCGGCCGTGAAATTGTTGGCACCGGCCAGCGCCAAGAGGAGTTCGGCCTTGGCCCGGTGGTCATTGATCGACGCGCCGGCCAGCGCGTCCAGGCCCTGGGTGGCCATCTCTACCGCGGGCTCGTAGGCCAGCCGCTCCAGCGCACGCTGGCTGGCGCGGAGCGCGTAGCCGGCCGCCTGACGGACGTCGCCGACCGCGCCGGCCTCGACCGAGTGGAACGCCAGCTCCTCCACCTTGCCTTCGGCGTTGGGCATGGCCGCCAAGGCTTCGGTGATGCGCCAGTGGAGCCGGGCACGACGCGAGGCCGTGAGTTCCCCGATGAGCACCTGGCGGAAGAGCGCGTGGGCGAAGGTGTAGTGGCCGACCAACGGCAGCTCGACGATCACGCGGGCGCGCACGGCTTCGTCCAGCGCGTCGAGCACTTCGTCGGGGTCGAGATCGGTGAGCCGCTCCAGCAACGAAAGCTCGAAGCGAGGCCCGACCACGCTGGCCATCGTCAGCACGCGGTTCGTGGTGGCCGACAACCGGGTCAGCCGACTGATGACGACGTCCTTGACGCCGGGCGGCAATCCGACGTCGGCCAGCGCCGCGTCGCCCGACTCGCGCAGGTGCCTGAGCACTTCACCGACGAAGAAGGCGTTGCCCTGGGTGCCGGCGTGAACTGCCTCGGCCAACTCCGCCGTCGCGTCGGACGCTTCATAGCCGGCGGCGGCGACGAACGCTGCGACCGACGCGCGGTCGAGCCCCGACAGCGAGATGCGCTCTACATCTGAGTCGCGACGGAGGTCGGCCAGGGTGTCGGCCAGCAGCGGCGCACGATCGAGTTCGGTGTCGCGGAACGTGCCGACTATCAAGACGTTCATCGGCACCGTCGAGCGCAACAGGTGCCGCAGGAGTACGAGCGTGGGCTTGGTCGCCCACTGGAGGTCGTCGAGCACGAGCAGCACCGCCTGCTCGCTGGCGGCGGCGGCGATGAACTCGGCCACGCCTTCGAACAGGAGGTAGCGCTCGGCGTCGGCCTCGACGCTCAGGGGGGCGGGGAGGTCGGGCAGGCGCTCGCGCAACTCGGGGACGAGGCGGGCCAGCGACGCGCCGCTTCGCCCGATGCGATGAACAAGCTCTTCGTCGGTGCACGACGCGGCGCTGGCCCGCAAGGCCTCGGCGAACGGTTGATAGGCAACGCCCAGGTCTTCGTCGCAGCGGCCGTAGAGGACGATGCCGTCTGCCGCCACCTGGGTAGCCACCTCCGCGGCCAGGCGGGTCTTACCGACACCGGGCTCACCGCCGATCAACACGGCGCGGCGCGTGCCGGCCACTGCCTCCTTCCACGCGGCATGAAGCCGATCGAGCTCGCGGTCACGGCCCACGAAACAGGCATCGGGGGCGGGAACCAGCGCGGCGGGCAGTGCCGGCGCGCCACGGCGGATCGGCTCCCAGTCGACCTCGTACATCGGCGTCATGCCGACGCCCTTGAGGTCGCGGGCGTCAAGCGCTTTGAAGCGGTGGGCCGTACGGGGCCCTACCAGCGCGCGCACGACGTCGGACACCAAGAGTTGGCCGGGCTCAGCCACGTCGCACAGCCTCTTGGCCAGCACGACCGGCAGGCCGAAGTAATCGTCGCCTTCACGGGTGGGTTCGCCGACGTTGAGGCCCATCCGGACGCGGAAGCGGGCGTCGGGACTGCGGCGGTTGTGGCGGTCAACCGTTTGCACTATCGCCACGCCGCAGTCGACCGCGTCCACCGCCGATTGGAACACCACCATGAGGCCGTCGCCCATGGCCTTGACGACCTGGCCGCCATGAGCGGTCACCGCATCGCGCAGAAGCTGGAACTGGGCAAGGCGAACGACCTGAGCGGCGTCCTCGCCCAGCTGCTCGAGCAACTCTGTTCCGTCGACCAGGTCGGTGAAGAGAAGTGTGACGGTTGCGTTGGTGGTCATGTCCGTAGCCGCCCCCCTAGCGACGGAACCAGCGTACGTGGATCTAGCGTGGCGACGATGGTCCAAGACCTCGACGATGCGGTACGGGCGCTCAGGAACGGGATCGATGCAAAGCGTCGCGACACCCTGAGCCTGCCATTCGACGAGGTGGAGCGGCGCAACTGGTTCTATTGGCCGGCGCCGCGCATGGGATTGCCCCTCGGCGCTCTCGACGGTGAGGCGCGCCAGCTCGTCTTCCGAGTGGTCACCGCGTTGGTGGACACCGTCACGCTGGCCAAGGTCATGACGATCATCGGGCTCGAAGCGGTCCTCGCCGAACTCGAAGGCCAGGGCCTGTCGAGCCGTCGCCGTCCCAACCAGAGCCTGCCGCGCGACCCGTCGGCCTACTACACGACGCTGTTCGGCGACCCCGACGGCGACGGACCGTGGGGCGTGCGGTTCGAAGGCCACCATGTGTCGATCCACGCGACGATCGTGAACGGCGCGCTGGCGCCCACGCCGCTGTTCCTGGGCGCCAACCCTGCTGTGGTGGAACGTGGAGGGCACGTGGTCACCCGACCGCTGGGCGAGGAGGAGGACGTGGCCCGCGCGTTGCTCGACGCGCTGCCCGGCGCGGCGCGTCGTCACGCCGTGATCGCCGACCTCGCGCCCAGCGACATCGTCACCACCAACACACCGAGAGTCGACCGCGACCTCGACCTCGACCAGGGGGTCGCCGGCGCCGACGCGCGCGGCGATGCCGCCGTGCTACTCGAACGCCTCGTCGACCTCCACGTTCAACGCACGCGGGCCGGCGCCGTTGCCTCCCCCGATCTGCGCAGCGTGCGCTTCGCATGGGCAGGAGACTTCGAGCGGGGCCGACCGCACTACTACCGCCTGTCGGCCCCCCATTTCCTCGTCGAATACGACAACACGCAGAACGACGCCAACCACGCTCACAGCGTGTGGCGTGATCCGGAAGGAGATTTCGGCGACGACCTGCTCCGCGGTCATCACGCCGCCGAGCATTAGCGTTCGGCGCAGATGACCATCCGCGTCGTGCTGGCCGACGACAATCTGCTTGTCCGCGAAGGGGTAGCGCGTTTGATCGACGCGGTCGACGAGCTGGAGCTGGCCGCCGCGTGCGGCGACTTCGACTCGCTGCTCGCCGCGGTGGAAGAGACCAAGCCCGACGTCGTACTGACCGACATCCGCATGCCGCCCACGGGAACCGACGAGGGCATCCGCGCCGCCGGCGTGATCCGCGAGCGCTACCCCGCCGTCGGCGTCGTGGTGCTGTCGCAGTATGCCGACGCCGAGTACGCGTTGGCGCTCTTCCGACAGGGGTCGGCGGGGTTGGCCTACTTGCTCAAGGAGCGGGTGGGCGACGTCGACCACCTGCTCAGAGCGATCCGCGAAGTGGTCAAGGGCGGCTCGGTGGTCGACCCGAAGGTCGTGGAGGGCCTGGTCGCCGCCCGCTCCCGCGCCGAATCCTCCCCGCTGGCCCATCTCACGCCGCGGGAGGGCGAGATCCTGGGCGAGATGGCGCAGGGCAAGAACAACGCCGCCATCGCCGCCGACCTCACGCTCAGCGAACGGGCGGTCGAGAAGCACATCAACTCGATCTTCTCGAAGCTGCACCTGTCCGAGGAGCCCGACACCCACCGGCGGGTCAAGGCCGTGCTGCTCTTCCTGGGCGAGCAGGGGGGCTAGCCCCACCCTCAACTCGGGTGCGGGCACCCTGGGCAAACCGCGGCCCAGGCATGACCATGGACGTATCCCCTTGAGTACAGGAACTATGGCCATGGCGACAGCAACCGCGGCGGACGACGGTCCGATGACGGTCCGCGTCCTGGTGGTCGACGACCAGACGCCGTTCCGACGCGCCGCCTCGGCGGTGTGCTCGATGACCGCGGGCTTCGAGGTGGTCGCCGAGGCCGAGTCCGGCGAAGAAGCGGTGGAGCGGGCGGCGGCCACCGCTCCCGACGTCGTCCTCATGGACATCAACCTGCCCGGCATCAACGGGATCGAGGCGTGCCGGCAGATCCTGGCCAACCAGACCGCGGTCGTCGTCCTCCTCTCGACCTACAGCCGCGACGACCTCCCGTCCGACGCCGCTGACTCCGGCGCCCTGGCCTACGTGCACAAGGAAGAACTCTCGCCCAACGTCCTCGAGGACCTCTGGGCCCAACGCGACTCCGGCGGCCTCTGGACCTGACGCGCCGCGCCAACGCTCCAAGGGGCGCTGCGGCGGTAGGGGTGGTCAGGCGAGCATGTAGGCGACGACAGGGGCTTCGCGGCCTTTCACGGTCTTCGGTTCGAGGGGCGACGCGTTGACGGGGTTGGCCAGAGCCTTCAGCGTGGCGTCGCTGAGGACGGTCTGGCCGCCGGGGCGGGCCCAGTCCTGCAAGCGCTGGGAGAGGTTCACGACGTCGCCGACCACCGTGTATTCGAGGCGCTCCTCCGACCCGAGCATCGCGGCGGCTACCTCGCCGGTCGACAGCCCGATGCCGAGCTTGAACGGCGACAGGCCGTCCTCGGCCCACCGCTGGTTGACCACCTCCTGCAACTCGTGCATGGCGATGGCAGCGGCCACCGCGCTGTCGGCGTGCGACGCCTGGGGCATCGGAGCACCGAATACGGCCATCACCGCGTCGCCTACGAACTGCATGACCGTGCCGCCGTTGTCGATGATGGCGTGATTCATCTCGGCCCGGTGCGTGCACAACTGACGGGCCAGGTCGCTGGGATCGGAGCGCTCCGCTATAGCCGAGTACCCGCGGATGTCGGCCATCAGCACGGTCACCAACAACGTCTCGGTCTCGCCGATCCGGCGCCCCTCGGCCCGCAGCTTCTCGGCCACACCGCCGGGCAAGAGGCGGCTGAGCGACTCGCCCTGCTCTTCGCGATCGACGATGGCCTCGTGGAGCATGCGTAGGCGCCGTAGCCCCGCGGTGTTGCCCGCAGAGGCGTCCTGGGCCAGCTTGAGGAACAGGTCCTGCACAGCGATGTCGACCGCGGCCGGCGTCATCTTCTGGGCCGCAGCGATCGCCTTCATGGGCTTCCCTTGCGCGATGTAGGTGAGCAGCTGCTCCTCGTCGGCGGTCAGACCCGAGTCGACGGCGACCGGACGGGCCAGCGCCGACACGATCGTCGGGTCGAGCATCGAGCCGCCCGACGCCACCTCGCGCACGGCTCGGGCCAAACGATCCTCCTCGGCCACGTGGTCCTTGAGCAGATAGGCGTATCCGGCCGCGCCTTCGCTGAGCAACGAGATCGCGTACTCGGGATCGTCGTACTGCGACAGGATCACGATGCCCGTGCCCGGGTGACGCTTGCGCACTTCCTTGGCCGCGTCGATGCCCTCGCGCTTGAAGCTGGGCGGCATGCGGATGTCGGTCACGACGACTTGGGGGGCGGCGGCTTCGGCGCCGGCCACCAGCCCGTCGTAGTCGGCCGCGGTCCCGACGACCTCGATATCGGACTCCAGGGCCAGCAGCGCCCGCACCCCCTCGCGCACGATGAGGTTGTCGTCGGCCAGAAAGACGGTGATGCGACCGTCGCCGTCAGGCATCGACGGCCACCGGAGCGTTGATCGGGATGTCACCGGCGACGACCGTGCCGCATCCCGGTTTCGACGTGATCGTCACCGTGCCGTCGAGGGCCTCCACGCGGTCGGTCACGTTCTGCGACCCTGATCCTCGCGGCGTGTTGTCGGGATCGAAGCCGCAGCCGTCGTCCTCGACCCGGAACGACAGGTTGCTCTCGTCGCCTCGCAGGGTGACGGTGACGACCTTGGCGGCCGCGTACTTCGAGGTGTTCTGGAATGCCTCCAGGCAACAGAAGTACACCGCACCCTCCACTTCGGGCGGGTACCGGCCCACCCCGTCGGCATCGATACGCAACTCGAACGGCGCCTTGCGTGCTTGCGCCTTGATGGCCACCGGCAGGCCTTCGGCGGCGAGTAGCGGCGGGTAGATGCCGCGGGCTAGGTCGCGGAGGTTTTCCAGCGCGTCAGTGGCCGCCTCACCGAGTTCGTGCAGCAGCGGGGACACGTCCTGACCGGCCGACGCCATGCGTTCGGCCAAACCGAGCTGCACCTTCAGCGCGACCAGCTGCTGTTGCGCCCCGTCGTGCAGGTTGCGCTCGAGTCCGCGACGGGCCTCGTCCTGCGCAGCGACCAGGCGGTGTCGCGACGCCTTCAGCTCGTCGAGCCGGGCGAGAAGCTCGGCCGTGAGGCGCACGTTGCGCAGCACGAGACCGGCCTGGGCGCCGACGTCGGACAACAACTTGGCCTCGGTGGGCGACAGCTGCGCGTTGCCCGCTTTGCTGATGGCCAGCGCGCCGAGCAGTTCGCCTTGGTGCACGACGGGGACGACCGCAGTTGCGTGCTCCATCGGCGCCGCTGCCGACCCCGTGGGCCAGCTGGCCGCCGGTCGAGCCTCGTCGCCCAGGTAGAGCCAGACGTCGGTGCGAACCGCGCCGACGCCTTCGCCGAGCAGGCGGGCCAGCCGCGACAACAGCGCCTCGGGAACGTCGACCTCGGCCATGCGGACCGACAGCTCGGACAACACCTCATAC
>JACDEA010000422.1 GCA_013816725.1 Actinomycetota bacterium | reverse complement strand
GGCCAAGATGGCGGGATGATCGTCAACGGCACCGCCCGCATCACCGAAGGCGGCGCCGCCGACTTACTGCAGCGTCTCGCTCACACCTACCTCGGTCCCGACGTCACGTTCCCGCCCGGCGACAACCACCCGCCGGGCTACATCACCCACATAACGATCGACCGCATCGGCGGCGTCGGTCCGTGGGCGGCCTAGCCCATCGACTCGATCGCCCGCTGTAGCTCGGCGGCGGTGGCATCACCGGCGATGGTTACAACAAGCCGAGGGCTGACGGCCCACACGTGGGGGACGCCGCGCGGTGTGATGACAATCTCGGCGCTCCCTCCGGCCAGCGCGCCGGCGCCGATGCTGAGTGGCCGCCTCGCGTCGCGGAATCCCTCGCCGGTGGCGACGGGGTCCTCCCACGCGGCCGGGTCGGGTCCGGTAAGGCGCGTGGTCACCACGATGGCGTCGAAGCCGCGGCGGAAGCCGAGCGACACCACTCCCCGCCCGGGTGGGTTCATCCCTTCGGCACCCGTCGGCTGCGCGGTGCGGGCCGCGGTGATCTGCACGAGGCGGAACCCACCGGGGAGGGAACGGGGCACCAACGGCGTGTAGCCGACGATGGCCGGCAGGTCAGCCAGCGTCGTGCGTTGGAACCCGAAGTCCTGGTGGAACGGTCGGGCGCCGGCTGGGAACGTGAGGCTGAACGCGCCGTCGACCACCGGCGCGTCGACAACCAGTTCGGTCAGCGTGGCCGTCACCAGGGCGCGGCCGGCCAGCGACTCCTTCACCTCGACGGGGAACCCTGTCTGCTGGTCGACGACCACGTCGATGTGATCACCGCTACCGCCGGGCCCGGCCAGCTTGTTCGGTTCGACGGGCACACTCAGCCGCCACACCTTGCGGCCAGCCGCGGTGCCGGCGTGCACGGGGGCGTCGCCGCCAGCGTCGAGGAACGCCCGCACCAGCGAACCGAACTGGCGCCGCAACGGCGAGCGAGTGCTGAAATCCGGGGCGCCGGGAGGGACGTTCACATATTCCGCCGCCTGGGGCCGAACGCGGTCGCGGGTGGCGATCTCGCGGCCCACCGCAGTGGTGGCGTCATAGGAAGTGTCGTCCAGACCGTCGAGGGCGGTGACTCGTTCGGACCCATCGGCGGTAGCCGTGACCGCCCAGCGCAGCGTGGTCGTGGCGCCCGGCGGCGGCGCGCACGGACCGAACGACACCGAGCACTCCAGCGTGAGCTGGCCGTGAACGGTCTCCGCGGTGGCCAGCGCTTTGGAGACCGTTGCTCGAAGTTCAGCCGCGCTCGATACGCGGGGCCGCACGAAGGTGGGGCTGCGTTCGGGCAGGAGGCTCGACGCGGCGAACACCACGAGGGCAACCGCCGCCGCGGCCGTCGTGAGGAGGAGGGGCCGCTGCCACCGCGGCGGCCGCAGCACTTGACCCTCTTCGAGCCGGGCGACCAGCGACGCCATGAAGTCAGGCCCGTGCTCGGGTACGTCGAGGCTGCGCAGCGCCGCGCCCAGTTCGTCGTCGCGATCGGGCGTCACCGCTCGCTCCAACCGAGCGTTGTGCGCAGCGCGGTGCGCGCCCGAGTGAGTCGCGAACCGACGGTGCCCTCGCGCACGCCGAGGATGGCGGCGGCCTCCGCGTAGTCATAGCCATAGGCGTCGACGAGCAACACCGCGGCCCGCTGGTCCGGCGGCAGCTTTCCGAGTGCCGCGGTGAGGTCGACGCCCTCGATGGCGGCGTCGGCCGGCAAGGCATGGTCCGGGCGCGAGAACGGGGTGGTTTCGCGCCGGCCGGCCCGTCGCACTTCGTCGATGCAGGCGTTGTACGTAATACGGAACAACCACGTCCCCAGCCGGGCGTCGCCCTTGAACCGCGGCAGCGCCTGGAACGCCTTGACGTAGGCGTCCTGCATCACGTCGTCCATTCGGGCCTGATCCCCGAGAACGCGAAACGCCAGCCCGCGGAGTTGGTGGTCGTAGTGCGACACGATCCGAGCGAAGGCGCCATGGTCGCCCTGGCGCGCCGCGGCGACGACGTCGGCGGAGACTTCCGCAGGAGGAGCAGCCGCCGCCGCCGCGAACCAGGCGGTGACCCGCTGGCACAGCCGCGGCCAGAGGGGCGCACGCGGCCGGAGCACGATCGCAGTCACGAGGCGAGGACGTACACCGGTGTGCCGAGCGGAACCTGGCGGGCGAAGGACGGCGCCGCGTACATCGGTATGCGGACGCAGCCGTGAGATGCCGGAAAGGCGGGCACCGACGGTGCGCCGTGGATCGCCACGCCACGATTGAAGTACATCGGGTCATAGAGCGTGCCCAGGGGCCCGCGATCGACCCCGGGCACCTTCCGAGTGACCCGGAAGGTGCCGACCGGTGTGAGCGCACGCTCGCAGCGCCCGGCGACGCAGTAGCGCCGGCCGCTGCCGGTCGACACGGGAAGGACACGGGCCAGGCTCCCGTCGCGCCAGAACAGCAGCACCTGGCGGCGCAGGTCGACCTCGATGCGGGTCGGTTCGCCGCCGGCGACGAGCCCGCGGGGCGGGCTCGCGGTGGCCAATGCGGCCACGCTGGCGGCGTCGGCCACCCCGGTCCGCCGCAGGCCCTGGACCTTCTGG
>JACDEA010000421.1 GCA_013816725.1 Actinomycetota bacterium | reverse complement strand
GCTCCGGCGCCTCGCCCTTCTCGAACACGAAGATGCGGGCCAGCTGGTTGGTGACGCCGAGGATGGCGTGGCTGAGCCAGATCGGGTCGGCGTCGCGCACGCGGCCGGCGACGATGGCCTCCTTGACGTGCTTGGCCACGTCGGCCACCGCGACCTCCTGGCCCCGTCGCAGACTGGGCGCGAACGTTTCCTCCGACGCGGCGAACTGCAGCAGCGTGAAGAGGTGGCGGTTTTGCGACAGCCACACCATCGAGGCCCGTATTCCGAGGGCGATGCGCGCGACGGGATCGTCCTCGTCGCCGATCGCCTGCTGCTGGCGGCGCCGCAACTCCTGCTGCGCATCGCGCAGGATCTCGACGAACAACTCCTCCTTCGACGAGAAGTACCAGTAGAAGACGCCCTTGCCCACGCCCATTCCCTGGACGACCTCGGCCACCGACGTGGGGTGGTAGCCCCGCTCGGCGAAACGACGGGCGGCGAACTCCATCAGCTGACGGCGCCGGTCCTTGCCGCGCTGCGTGAGCTTGCGGTTCACGGCGACGACCGTACGAGCGTCTTGACCGTCCGGTCAAGAACGCGGCGTGATGCAAGCGATACGGTTTGCGCCGCGATGGCCTACCGGTTGATGAAGATCGTCCTCACGCCGATCCTGCGCCTGTTGTTCCGGGTCCAGGTCGAGGGCATCGAGAACGTCCCCGTCGACGGCCCGGTGATCCTGGCCAGCAACCACGTCTCGTTCTCCGACTCGATCTTCCTCCCGCTCGTCCTCAAACGACGCGTGACCTTCGTGGCCAAGGCTGAGTACTTCGAGGACCCCAAGACCGCGTGGTTCTTCCGCGCCGTCGGTCAGATCCCGATCAACCGCGATGGCGGCTCGGCGTCGCAGCGGGCGCTGGACTCGGCCCGCCAGGTCCTCGAGGGCGGCGGGGTGTTCGGCATCTATCCTGAAGGCACCCGATCGCCCGACGGGCGTCTCTACAAGGGCAAGACCGGCATCGCCCGCCTGTCGCTGCGGACCGGCGCGCCGGTTGTCGCCGCGGCGATGATCGGTACTGCCGAGGCCCAACCCATCGGCCAGGTCGTGCCCCGCTTCTTCATGCCCATCACCATCAAGTTCTCGAAGCCGATGCGGTTCGACCGCTACGCCGAGCGCAAGGACGACCCGCTCGTGCTGCGCCAGATCACTGACGAGATCATGTTCGAACTGCGCGAGTTGTCGGGCCAGGCGTACGTGAACACCTACGCCAAGCGCAAGGGCCACGACGACGCCGACGTGGAGCCGGCCACGCTGGCGTCGGTCAACGGCAACGGCTCGACCGGCGCGGCCAGCGCGTCGCCGGCAGCTGTCGCCAGCTAAGCAGGCTCGTCGAGGAACTCGAGAATGACGGCGCGCACGTCGTCGCGCGCCTCGACGAAGATCATGTGGCCCACGCCGTCGAGCAGCCGTAGCCGGGCGCCGGGGACCAGTTCGCCCAACTCCCGGGCGCACAACGGCCCGGTGATGAAGTCCTCGGTTCCGGCGATGACCAGTGTGGGCGCGGTGATCTGCGGCAGGACGCTTCGCAAGTCGAACGTGGTGAAGATGTCGTCGTTGAACGCCTTGAGCGCGGCGCCGCAGATCACGTCCTTGCCCATGTAGGTGACGAACTCCTGCTCGGCAGCGCCGTAGGTCGCGAAGTAGAAGGGCATCTCGCGGAGGCACAAAGCCAGCAGCTCGTCGTCGCTGCCGAACTGGCCGGCCTGTTCGGCTTCGAGCGCGGCCTGCGCGTCGGCGAACCACGGCTCGTGGGCCTTGGTGGCCATGCCCTTCTCCATCGCCTCGTGCTGCTCGATTTGGAAGCGGGCCAGGGTGCTGGCCAGCACGAGCTTGCCGACGCGATCGGGGTTGGCGGCCGCGTAGGCCTGCGCGATCACGCCGCCGTGGGAGTGGCCGAGGAGGTCGATGCGCTCGAGACCGAGGTGTTGGCGCAACTCGTCGAGGTCGGCGGCGTAGTCGGCGATCTCATACGAACCGTTCGGCGGCGGAGACGAGCCGCCGGTTCCGCGCGGATCGAGCAGCACCAGTGTGCGGTGCGCGCTTAGGCCGGCCAGGTCAACGAAGTAGCGCGACGAGAAGCCTGGGCCGCCGGGATGGCACACCAGCACCGGACCCCGCCCGTCCTCGCGATACACCAACTTGCGCCCGTCGGCCGTGGTGAAGCTCGGCACGTCAAACCCCCTCGTCGAGTGCTCCGTGGCGTCCGGCCCCGGCGGCGAAGCGTGCGGCGCCGGCCTGGGTCTCGCCCGATCGGATGGTAGCGAGACCGAGGCGCATCTCGTTGGCTGTGGCGTCGTCCTCGGCCATGCCCCACTGCTCGATGGCCGACCGCCGGTCGCTGCGCAGACAGCGTTGCGGGAAGGCGCCGATGAGCGCGGCCAGCTCGACCGCCGCGGCCAGTGCCGCTCCGGGATCGGTGAGCCGGTTGGCCAGCCCCATGGCCTGGGCCTCCTTCCCGCTCACGCCCCGCCCGGTGAGGATGAGATCCATGGCGTGGCTGTGGCCGATCAGCCGGGGGAGGCGGACCGTGCCGAGGTCGATCAGCGGCACGCCCCAACGGCGGCAGTACACGCCGAAGATG